>JAKFXU010000407.1 GCA_021731215.1 Rhodoferax sp. | reverse complement strand
CGTCTGCGCCAACCGCTTTTACGTGCAGGACGGCGTCTACGAGCAATTCGTTGCCAAATTCGCGGCCAAGGTCAAGGCGCTCAAGGTCGGCAACGGCTTTGAAGAGGGCGTCATGCAAGGCCCACTGATCGAGGACGCCGCTGTGGAAAAGGTGGCACGCCATGTGGCCGACGCCGTCGCCAAGGGCGGCAAGGTCACCGTGGGCGGCAGCAAGCTCCATGGCCAATTTTTCGAGCCCACCGTGATCTCGGAGGCCAGCGCCGACATGCTGTGCGCCAAGGAAGAAACCTTCGGCCCGTTCGCACCCGTGTTTCGCTTCAAGACCGAACAGGAAGCCGTGGATGCTGCCAACAACACGGAATTCGGTCTGGCCAGCTACTTCTACAGCCGCGATGTCGGTCGCATCTTCCGCGTCAGCGAGGCGCTGGAGTACGGCATGGTCGGCATCAATGTGGGCATCCTGGCCACCGAGCACGTGCCGTTCGGTGGCGTCAAGCAGTCAGGACTGGGCCGCGAGGGCTCGCACCATGGCATGGACGACTATGTGGAACTGAAGTATCTCTGTATCGGGGATGTACTGACGTGAACGTCCGTCTTGCGATCGGGAATCCAAGAGGGTGATACACGAAAAAATGACATGAAGTCGAATCCATACCGTGTTCTCCAATGTCAGCTTCTGTTGGTCGCACCAGATCAAAGTCCGCATTGACGGAGCGACTCCCACTGACCGCTACTGGTCGGGTGGCGCCCGACAGCACATCAACTAACGATGCCCGTCGCCCGGTCATGAGCTTAGACGTCTCTCGGTCGAGCCGGCCGGCGCAGGACAAGCCAGGCATAGATGGCGATGTTGACGACAACGACGGTGGCAGCCAGCAGCCACTGAAGCTCGCGGGTCAGGCCAGCAGGATAGATGACGGCGAGCAGGTAGTGCTGGACGAAGCTTTCCGTGTAGCCCGTTTGACCGGCTCTGAGACGAAGGTAGTTTTCAAGATCGGTGAGGGGGCAGATGCGACCGGTCAGTTCGATAAAAATCGCCCAGGCCGCCGCCGGCAGATGAACCAGCGGCATCCAGCGCCAGCGCGCCGCCAGTGCCCCACCGAAAACGGCAAACAGGATGAATGCCAGGTGGAGTAAGAGAACGCCTTCAGCCCACAAGCAGCTTGCCCTCGCCCGACGCCAGCGTGATCGCGCCGATCTCGGCGGCGTCGTCAAACCCATGGCGCTTGAAAATTGCCAGCACCGCCGCTACCGCTTCCGGCGCGCACGACACCAGCAGGCCGCCGCTGGTTTGCGGGTCGCTCAGCAGTGCTTGGTCGACTGCGGCAAAGCCGGCCGGCAAGCCAATGTCGTGGCCATAGCCGGCCCAGTTGCGCGCCGAGGCACCAGTGACCATGCCTTGCAAAGCCAGCTCGCGCACGCCGGCCAGCAAGGGCACGCGGGCCCAGTCCAGTTGCACCGTGCAATGGGCGCCGCGCGCCAGTTCCAGCGCATGGCCGGCCAGGCCAAAGCCGGTGACGTCGGTCAGCGCGTGCACGCCGTCCAGCGCCGCCAGCTCCGGCCCCGGCGTGTTCAGTTTGGTCGTGACCGCGATCATTTGCGCGTAACCGGCGGCGTCGAGTTTTTCTTTCTTGAGCGCGGCCGACAAGATGCCAACCCCGAGCGGCTTGCCCAGTATCAGCCGGTCGCCGACCTGGGCGTCGGCATTGCGTTTGACGCGACTCGGGTGTACCAGGCCGAGCGCCACCAGGCCATAAATCGGTTCCACCGAATCAATCGTGTGGCCACCGGCAATCGGGATGCCCGCAGCGCGGCAGACCGAGGCGCCGCCTTCCAGGATTCTGGCAATGGTCTGGGTCGACAGCACGCTGATCGGCATGCCGACCAGCGCCAGCGCCAGAATCGGCTGGCCGCCCATGGCGTAAACGTCCGAGATCGCGTTGGTGGCGGCGATGCGGCCAAAGTCAAACGGGTCGTCCACGATCGGCATGAAGAAGTCGGTGGTGGCGATCAGCGCCTGCTCGTCGTTGAGCTGGTAGACGGCGGCGTCGTCGGCGGTCTCGATGCCCACCATCAACTCCTTGGGCATGGGCATGGCGCTGATGCCCTTGAGGATTTCGGACAGCACGCCGGGCGCAATCTTGCAGCCGCAGCCGCCGCCGTGGGACAGGCTGGTCAGGCGTGGCTCGGCTCTGGCGCTGGTGATGCCGGGGGCGACTGGGCTGGTGGTGATGGAGGTGTTCATATAGGTTGGCGTTGAATCAGAAAGGCAGTCTCATTTGTTGACAGATCAGGCGGCGGCCAGCGTCGTTACCAGTTCGCGCAGCAAGGCCTGCTCGCGCTGCGGCTCAAACAGCGGCGCACGGTCCTGGCACTGCTGGCGCAGCAGCGCTAAAAAAGCGGCATCGTCACGGCAGCGCTGCAGCAGCGCCGCCAGGGCGGCATCATCGCCCAAAGCGAAATACCCTGCATAGTGCGGGCCCAGCATGCCGATGTTGCCGTCAATGGCGGAGGCTAGCACCGGGGTGCCGCTTTGCACCGCCTCCAGGATGACTTGCGCGCCACCTTCCATCTTGCTGGGATGCACCAGCACATGGGCGCGCTGAATATGGCTGCGCGTCTGGCTATGCGGCCGGCCACCGAGCCAGCGGTACTGCGGGTTGGCGCTGGCGGCCGCCTGCGCGGCCTGGCCCAGGGCGGGGTCGAGCGCGTCGCCAATGTGGTCCAGCCAGATGTCGGGCCGCCCGGCCAGGCGGGCCGCGGCGCGCAGATAGGTCATAGGGTCTTTTTCATCGCGCAAATGGCCCACCATCAGGGCGCGCAAGTGCTGGCTGGTTTTGGCCAGCGTGGCGCGCCGGGGCGCCGACTGAAAAATCACCTGCGCCTTGGGCCGGTGCGCTGCGGGCAAAGCCTCGGGCGCGCGCTCCTGCAGCAGCACCAGGCGTGCGGCCAACTGCAAGGAGCGCTGCGCCGACCAGTCGGTTTCAATGTCGCGGTACAGATCGGTGCCGGTCAGCACCAGCGCCAGCTGCTGCGAGCCCCTGGCCTGCGCCCAGGCCTGCACCGAGGCCGCCGAGCGGCGCGCGTGCAGGGCCAGCATCAGGTCGGCCGGGGTCCCGTCCCACTGGCTGGCAATGGTGCTGCGATAGAGCGGGCGCAACAGGCGCGACCAGCGCCAGGCGGTCTGCCAGTTGCCATTGTTGGCCGCCGCCAGCGCCGGACTGATGATCAGGACATGGGGCTTCTTCATGCGCAAGCCAGAAACACGGCAAACCAGTCTTGCGCATCGCGCCATTGATGCAGCTTTGAAAACCCGGCTTCGCGCAGCAGTGCTTCAAATTGCGCCGGCGTGTATTTGTAGGAGTTCTCGGTGTGAATGCTCTGGCCCTGGCGGAACTGGCGCTGCGCCCCGCGCCAGCGCACCGTCACATCTTGCAGCGCATCCAGATGCATCTCGATGCGCGCGTCTGCGGCGTTGAACAGCGCCCGATGGCGCCACTGCGACACCTCAAAATCGCTGCCCAGCAAGCGGTTGATGTGCAGCAACATATTGCGGTTGAAGGCCGCTGTCACGCCCAGGGCGTCGTCGTAGGCGCGCTCCAGCAGCGCCAGCGGCTTGACCAGATCAACGCCAATCAGCAGGCCGCCGCCCTGCGCCAGTTCCCGCGCCTGGCGCAGAAAGGCCAGGGCCTCAAGCGGTGTGAAGTTGCCGATGCTGGAGCCCGGGTAAAACACCAGCCGCGGCCCCGCGCCGGCCAGGGGCGGTAGCGCCAAACGGGCCGAAAAATCCAGACCCACCCCCACCATGTCCAGCGTCGGGTGCTGGCGCTGCAAGTGCGCCAACGTCGCTTGCAAAAAATTAGTCGAAATGTCGACCGCCACGTAGCGCGCCGGGCGCAACACCTCAAACAGGCGCGCCGCCTTCTGGCAGTTGCCAGCGCCCAGGTCCACCAGCGTCAAGCCCGGCGCCACCTGTGCGGCGATCTCCGGGGCGTAGCGCGCGAAGATGCCGGCTTCGGTGCGGGTCGGGTAGTACTCGGGCAGCTCCGTGATGGCATCGAACAGGCGCGAGCCCAGCGCGTCATACAAATGCTTGGGATGCAGATGCGCCGGGTCGTTCAGCAAACCACGCGCCAATTCAGCCCGCACGGCGCCATCGTCGCTCTGGTGCAGTTGCACAAAACGGGGCGTTCGCGGTGGGATCGGGGCTTGATTCATGGGTCAATAATCCGCCTGGGTCGGGGCTAGCTGGCAAAACCTTATTGCCAGTGCCTGTCAAGCTGGCCATCCGGCAACAGCGGGAGCATTCGAGTCTAATCGGAGACTCGAAAACATTCAGGGAGCAGCGCATGGCCGCATGGCCTTTATCCGGTGCGCGAATTACGACGGCTAGAGCCTATTTGTGTCATGGAAAAAAAGGACTCAGTCCGTCGGGTGGCAAAGCGTCAGCGTGCCCACGCACGCACAATGCAGCAGGCCTCTTCAGGATGCGCCACTCGTCTGGTCACTGCCGCGTTGGCTGGCACCGTGGGCACGCTGACGCTTTTCCCACCCTACCGGGCAGGGTAACTGTCGGCGGCGCGAAGTGTTGAAAAGCCGGCGCGGACGTCGATAAGTTTGCGCGTAGCCAGGCATTTGAGCCTCTTTTGCGGAATTTCCATCAGCTATCAACGCGATTGAACTTTTGAGTTGGCACTCCCTCCAAGAGAGTGCTAATATAAAATATATGACAAAAAGGAGGTCTGATATGGCTTATCAATCTGGTGTTTCCGGCGCTGCGTTGGCGGTTGCCAATCCGTGGTCGCTGGTGCCCCCCTTGGGTAATCTGGACGCCTATATCTCGGCCGCCAATCGTCTGCCGATGCTGACGCTCGAAGAAGAGCAGGCGTTCTCGCGCAAGTTCCGGCACGACAACGACCTGGAAGCGGCGGGCAAGCTGGTGCTGTCGCACCTGCGTCTGGTGGTGTCGGTGGCGCGCCAGTACTTGGGTTATGGCCTGCCGCATGGTGACCTGATTCAGGAAGGCAATGTGGGCCTGATGAAAGCGGTCAAACGTTTCGACCCCGACCAGGGCGTGCGTCTGGTGAGCTATGCGCTGCACTGGATCAAGGCCGAAATTCACGAGTACATCCTGAAGAACTGGCGCATGGTCAAGGTCGCCACGACCAAGTCCCAGCGCAAGTTGTTCTTCAACCTGCGCTCGATGAAGCAGCGCTACAAGTCGGATGACGCGGCGGCCGATGCCGGCACCCACCGTGACACCCTGAACGAAGAGCAGATTGACGCCATGGCGGCGACGCTCAAGGTCAAGCGCGAAGAAGTGATCGAGATGGAAACCCGGCTGTCTGGCGGCGACGTGCTGCTCGACCCCAGCCCGTCGGACGACGGCGACGACGCGTTCGGCCCGATTGCCTACCTGACCGATAGCCGGCACGAACCGACCGCCATGATCGAAGCGCATGAGCGTGACGTGCTGGCCAGCGACGGCATTGCCAGCGCGCTGGACGCGCTGGACGCGCGCAGCCGGCGCATCGTGGAAGAGCGCTGGCTCAAGGTCAACGACGACAACTCGGGCGGCATGACGCTGCACGAGCTGGCCGCCGTGTACGGCGTCAGCGCCGAGCGCATTCGCCAGATCGAAGTGGCCGCGATGAAGAAAATGAAAACGGTACTGGCAGAGTACGCCTGAGGCCATTGCGCGCGCCTGTCTGCACCTTCCGGACGCGGCCCCTGGGCGGCGTTTTTGTTGACGGAAACGCGGTACCATGGCGGCATGAACCCCAAAGGAAGCTCCATGTTTCGCCGCATTTTTATTGCTACTCTTTTTGTCGCTGTCAGCGCTGTTTCGACGGGGACGAGCGCCCAAAAATCAGCCAAAGCTGCCGCACCCTGGCCCAGCAAGCCGGTCAAAATCATGGTCGGCTTCCCGGCGGGCACCTCACCCGATCTGGTCGCGCGCACTTTGGCCGAGCCGCTGTCCAAAGCGCTGGGCCAGCCCGTGGTGGTGGAGAACCGTCCGGGTGCTGGTGGCAATATTGCCGCCGACATGGTGGCCAAAGCCACTGACGGCCACACCATCGGCGTGATGATCAACGGCAACCTGACGATTGCCAAACTGCTCAACCCCCAAACCCCGTTTGACCCGGCCAAAGACCTGGCTCCCATCAGCCTGGTTGGCACGGCCCCGCTGGTGCTGGCCGCGCCGGTGTCGGCACCGGGCGCCACGGCCCAGGATTTCCTTGCAGCAGCCGCCAAGGCGGGCAACACCTGGAGTTACGGCTCGCCTGGTGTGGGCACCATTGGCCACATTGGCATGGAACTGCTGAAAGCAAAAACCGGCATGGCCGCCGTGCACGTCCCCTACCCGGGCTATCCCCAGGCCGTGACCGCCATGCTCGGCGGTCAAATCCATCTCTCCATGCTGCCGCCGGCATTGGCGATGACCCAGGTGCGTGCCGGCAAACTCAAGGCCATCGGCGTGACCTCATCAGGCCGCAACCTGCTGGTGCCCGAACTTCCCAGTCTGAGTGAAGCCGGGGTACCGGGTTTTCAGCTTGAAATCTGGACGGCCGTGGCCGCGCCGGCGTCGATGCCCCAGCCCATCGTGGCCAGGCTGTCAGCGCTGATCAGCGAGATTGCACGTTCGCCCGAAACCCGCCAGAAACTGTTCCAGCAGGGTTGGCAGGTGGCGGGTACTTCCTCCGAGGGCTTGGCCAATCGGATCAAAGCGGATACGGCCCTGCTCGGTGGCGTGATCAGTGCGCGTGGGATCAAGGCGGAATAGGTTTGATGGATGCCGGGTTTCGCTCCGGCGGGCGTTGTTTGTGTCGGGCGCACATCCCGACATCCTGCCCCGTTGGGGCTGTCGCGCAAAGGCTCGGAGAACCGGAACAAGGCAAAGGTGAAACTGGCAAGGCTGCACGCCAGAATCGGCAACATCCGCCAAAACGCGCTGCATCAACTCACGACCAATCTCACGCGCCGGTTTGACACCATCGGCATCGAAGATTTGAACGTGTTGGGTATGCTGGCGAACCGGCATTTGTCGCGCGCCGTGGCGGATATGGGCTTCTTCGAGTTCCGGCGGCAACTGGAATACAAAGCGACCCAGCGCGGAGGGATGATTGTGGTGGCCGACCGCTGGTATCCGAGTAGCAAGATGTGCTCGACGTGCGGGCACAAGCTGGAAACCTTGCCGCTGTCGGTGCGTGAATGGGCGTGTCCGCTCTGCGGTACACGGCACGACCGCGACGTCAACGCGGCAATCAATTTGAAGAATCTGGCGGTGAGTTCCACCGTGTCAGCCTGTGCAGAGGACGGCTCTGGCTCTGGTTGTAAGACCAGAACGAAACCAGCCTCTGTGAAGCAGGAATCCAGCAGCAAAGATACCAATGAACAGCTTTGCATAGGTATGGACGAACGGCAACAATCCGACACCACAGTTAACTATTACGCGCTCGCCGTCCTTGTCCAGCAGCTTCTTGACCTCGGCCAACTCGGTCATGGAAGTGGGACAGACATCCGGGCACTGGACGTAGCCAAAGAACAGTACCTCCACCTTGCCGGCAAAGTTCTGCAGGCTGCGCGGCTGGCCAGCGACGGCATTGCCACCGCGCTGGACGCGCGCAGCCGGCGCATCATCCGCGCTCCGCCGCAATGGCTATCTCGCCTCCCCTTCGCGCAGCGCTTCGATAATCCGTTTTTCTATCTTGCGCCCGATCTCCTTGGCTTTCGGATGCGGGTCCTTGGCCAGTAGATAAGTGGGCCGGACGGTGACGATGGTGACCACGCCCGGCTTGTTTTTCGTGGTGTAGGCCGAGACCTTGAACGGGCACAGGATGGACCAGTCCATATTGATGTTGAATACCTCCTGGTTGAACACCAGCGAGCAGAAATGGACGGAAGTGGCGTCCTTGAAGCCGATGGTGTTCCATTTGTCCGCGCCGAAAATCTGCTTGTTGTTTTCCAGTCCCTTGGCGAGATTTTCCTCGCCGGTGATGAGGAACTGCTTGCCCTCCAGGCCGGTCTTTAGATTGGCCAGCACCGTCGCGAACTCGCCCTTGACCTGGTGCTTCCAAAACGCGGGGTTCTCCGCCGCGCGTGCTGCCAGCGGCAACAGCGCCGCCAGAATCGTGAGTACCGCCGTCGTCCGAATCGCAATTGCTTTCATGTGCGTCTCCTGCAAAAGATGGTTGAATAAACCGTCCCCACTGGCTCGGGGAGTGAAATGCCTCCAACTCCCGGTTGGATAGTAGCCGACAATCCCTCGAAACGCCACTCCCCGGCATCACGATCGAAAAATGCGCTGCCCACGGCCGCAGGCTTGCACTCATTGGGCGTCGAGGGCTATTGTTTTGATAGCGTACGCAAAGCCCGTCGCTCAAGGTAGCGGGGCCGTCGCATACCGGACTCGACCAGCCAGCGCTGACAAAACTGGTTGGTCCGCAATGGCGAGACGACTGTCACGGGGTTTGCTGCAGCAACAGCCGGATATCGGCCGCCAGCGGCGCGGCTCCCGTGCCGTAACGGGTGTACAGACGCAACTTGCCCTGGGTGTCATAGACATAGCTGCCGGCCGAATGGTCCACGGTGTAGCTGGTGGGGGTTTTTCCTTCCACTTTTTTATAGTAGACCTTGTAGTCCTTGGCCAGGGCGGGCAGTTTGTCGGGCGTGGTGTAGAGCGCCAGAAAGCTCGGGTCGAAATTGCCCATGTACGCTTTGAGTACTTCAGGCGTGTCGCGCTCGGGATCGAGCGTGACAAACAGGCCCTGTACGCGCTCGCCGTCCTTGTCCAGCAGCTTCTTGACCTCGGCCAACTCGGTCATGGAAGTGGGACAGACATCCGGGCACTGGACGTAGCCAAAGAACAGTACCACCACCTTGCCGGCAAAGTCCTTGAGGCTGCGCGGCTGGCCATTGTGGTCGGTCAGGGCAAAATCGCGGGCGTAGTCGGCGCCGGTGAGGTCGATCGCGGCAAAGCTCGGTTTGCTGTCGGAGCAGGCCGAAAGCAGGCCGCCAGCCACCGCCAAGCAGGCGCTGGCAGCCATCCATTGAAGCGCATTTCGTTTTTTCATGAGGGCATCACAGTAGATAGTGGTCCGCCAGCAGGGCGGCAAACAGCAGGCTGAGGTGAATCAGCGAGAAGCGAAAGGTCTTGCGCGCCAGCGCATCCGAGTAATCGCGCCAGAGCCAGTAAGCGTACAGGCAAAAACCGGCACTCAGGCCAACGGCGGCGATCAGGTAAAGCCAGGAACTCATGCCGTAGATATAGGGCATCAGGCAGGCCGCGAACAGGATCACGGTATACAGCAATACCATCAGCCGGGTGAATTCGTTGCCGTGCGTGACCGGCAACATCGGCAGGCCCGCCTTGCGGTAGTCTTCGACCCGGTACAGCGCCAGCGCCCAGAAGTGCGGCGGCGTCCACAGGAAGATGATCAGGAACAGAATGAACGCTTCCGGCCCGACCTCGCCCGCCATCGCCGTCCAGCCCAGCACTGGCGGCATGGCGCCCGAGGCGCCGCCGATCACGATGTTTTGCGGCGTCAGCGGTTTGAGGATCACGGTGTAGACCACCGCATAACCGACAAAGGTGGCAAAGGTCAGCCACATGGTCAGCGGGTTGACCCAGACATACAGCAGCGCGGAGCCCGCCACGCACAGCACGGCCGAGAACAGCAGGGTCTGCCGGTCATCGAGCTCGCCCTTGGCGGTGGGACGCCAGGCGGTGCGCTTCATCTTGGCGTCGATGCCTTTTTCCACAATGCAGTTGAAGGCCGCCGCCGCACCCGCCACCAGCCAGATGCCCAGGCAGGCCAGCAGTGCCAGTCGGACTTCGGGCCACGAGGGCCGGCCCGGCACGGCCAGCACCATGCCAATCAGGGCGCAAAACACGATCAACTGAATCACGCGCGGTTTGGTCAGGGCATAGAACTGCCGGAACACGGAAATTCGACCACTGGATAAATTGGCACTCATGCGGGACGTCTCGCTGCCGATGACGCTAGGGCAGCGGGGGCCAGGGCGTAGGTGCGGCTGGCCGCCGCCGCCCAGGTCAGCACCACGACCAGCGCGCCGGCCCCGCCAGTGTGCAACACGGCCGCCAGCAGCGGCCAGTCGAGCACCACGTTGCCCAGGCCTGTGACCAGTTGCAGGCCGGTGAGCGCGGCGATCCAGCGCGACTGGCTGCGCAGCAGCGGCACGCGGTTGAGTTGCCAGGCCAGCAGGCCCAGCAGCGCCAGCAGCGGAAACGCCATGAGGCGATGAACGTAATGGATGGCGGTCAACGCGGCAAAGCTGATGGCAGTGCCGCTCCCGCTGCGACCCAGTTCACGCCAGAGTTCAAAGCCCTGCTCGAAATTCATCGCCGGCCACCAACTGCCCTGGCACATCGGAAAGTCGGTGCAAGCCAGCACGGCGTAGTTGGTGCTGACCCAGCCGCCCAGGGCAACCTGCACTGTCAGCAGTGCCAGACACAGCGCCAGCAGACGGCGTAAACCCGGGCTAATGGCTATTGGAAGCGCACTTCCCTCCAACTGCGCATACCGCACCGCCTGCAGACACAGCAGCGCCAGCAACACCAGGCCGCCCAGCAAATGCAGGGTGACGATGGCGGGAAACAGCTTCATGGTGACGGTCAGTGCGCCAAACGCGCCCTGAAGGCACACCCACACCAGGGTCAGCGTCGGCCACCATGGACTGATCAGGTGGCTCTGCCTGGCTGGCCCGCGTTTGAACCGATCCTTCCAGCCCAGCGCCGCCAGCACCAGGATCAGCACGCCCACGCCAGTGGCCAGATAGCGGTGAACCATTTCAACCCAGGCCTTGCCGTGCGTCACCGGGCCGCTGGGCAGGGCGCTTTGCGCCGCCGCAATGTCAGCATAGGCACCGAGCGGGCTGGCCTGGCCATAACAGCCGGGCCAGTCGGGACAGCCCAGACCGGAGTCGGTCAGCCGGGTGAAGGCGCCAAACAAGACCAAGTCAAAGGTCAGGAACAGGGTCAGCAGGGTGAGGGCATGGCGCCGGCGCAGCGGCGTTGCATGCCGGTTGCGCCAGCCGACCCAGGCCAAGGGCCCCAGGGCCAGCAGCAGGCCCACCAACATCAGGCGCCACAGCGGCGACAGGTCGTAGAGAGGTACTACGCTGCTCATGCGCTCACCTGGCGGCTGCCGGCCCGGCCTCGCGCCCGGCCTGGTCCCAGGACGCCGACGCGCGCAACAGCCGCTCCAGATCACGCTTGGCCTTGGGCGCAGTGCTCAGATCCAGATCGGCCGGAAAGCGCAACATCCAGTTGCCCATCGGGTCCACCACATACAGATGCTCGCTCAGTTGCTGGCCACTGGCCGCTTGCAGCCAGTCCGACAGCGCGGCCGGCGGCACGCGCAGCACGGTCGCTTCCTTGAGCGCCGGCAGCAGCGTGTCGGGCACCGGGGCCTGGTCCGTGATCAGCCAGACCCAGTCCAGCCGGTCGCGCTCGCGGCCCAGGCTTTCGCGCAACTGGCGCTGCAGATACAAATGGCGGCGACAGGCTTCGTCACAGGCCCCGCCGGCCACGCTCAGCAACAGCCACTGACCCTTGAGCGCCTTGAGGTTGCCGCCTTGCCCCGCCAGGCTGACGCTGGCCTGATCGGGCAGGGCGCGCGGCGGCTCAATCAAGGCGCCAAAATTGCGCCGGCCTTCGGGTCGCACTACGTAATAGGTGAAATAGGACGCGATCACCGGTGCCGCGCAGACCAGCAGCACGGCAATCATCTTCCAGCGCCCGCTGCGGGTGCGCTGGGCCTGCAGCGCTATCGCCTGTTCCGGTGCCGGCATCGAATGAACCGTCAATCCCAGCGTCTGATCGCCGTGGCCGGCCGGCCGGGGGGGAGCGGCGTCAGGCGCGGCGTGCTTGGATGAATCGTCTAACAATTTGGAACCAGACATAAAGAATTGCGATCAGGGCGCTCAGCCCGAACCATTGAAACGCATAGCCGTAATGCTTGTCCACGCCGCTGCCCGCCAGCGGCCAGTCGCGCAACAAGCTGTCAGCGGCAGCCCCAGTCTGCAGCACCGTAACGGGCAGCAGCGCCAGGCCCGCTTCGGTGCCCAAGCGCGCCAGCTCCAGATTTTGCCGGATGGGCCCGCTCTGTGCCTCTCCCAGCTCATATAGTTTGGCTGGCGGCGGGGCCATGCGGCCCTCAATTTCGATCACGCCGGCCGGCGTTTCCAGTGCTGGCAGGCTGCTGCGATCGACAAAATTTCGCGCCACCCAGCCGCGCTGCACCAGGATGGCGGCGGCACTGCCCTCGAGCTGCAGCGGCGTGAGCACATACAAACCGGCTCTGCCGTGCATCTGCCGGTTGTCCAGAAACACGGTGTGCTGCGCAATCCAACGACCGCGCAGCGTCACGCCCCGGTGCAGCGCCGACGCCGGGTCCGCCAACAACAGCAGCGAGCGGCCGTCGAGCCTGGGCAGGCTGGTCTGCGCGTCGATACGGGCCTGCGTGGCTTCTTTCTGGGCGGCGCGCGCCAACTGCCAGCGCCCCAGCGCCAGCGTGGCGGCCAATGCCAGCAGGGCCGCCGCTGTGACCAGCCAGAACTTGGAGCGCGCCGTCACGGGATAATCGAGTCCATGAAATACTCTGCCATTCTTGCCTTTGTCGCCATCATCGCCAGCCTGGGAGCGGCCCTGTTCTTCATGCTGAAAAGCCAGACCGAAGATGAATCCAGAGGTCGCAAGATGGCGCGCGCGCTGGCGCTGCGCGTGGGTATTTCAATTGTGCTTTTTGTCAGCATCCTGGCGGCCTGGAAACTGGGCTACATCCAGCCCAGCGGTATCGTGGCGGGGCAGTAGGCCGCTGATCGGGGATCGCAATCAAAAAGGCACCGCTTGCGGTGCCTTTTTGGGGGCCGCGCCGCTGTCTACAGCCAGTAGACCAGCACATAAAGCCCGAGCCACACCACGTCCACAAAGTGCCAGTACCAGGCGGCGCCTTCAAAGCCAAAATGGCGCTCGGCCGTGAAGTGGCCTTTTTGCAGCCGCAGGGTAATGAACAAGAGCATCAACATGCCCACCAACACGTGGAAGCCGTGAAAACCGGTCAGCATGAAAAAGGTGGACCCGTACACACCGGAGGTCAGCTTCAGGTTGAGGTCAGTATAGGCATGGAAATACTCGTAGCCCTGCACCGACAGGAAGGCGATGCCGAGCAACACGGTGAGCCACATAAAGGCCAGCGTTTTGCTGCGCTGGCCGCCAATCAGGGCGTGATGCGCGATGGTCAGGGTGACGCCTGAACTCAGCAGCAAGGCGGTATTGATGGTGGGCAGCCAGAACGGACCCATGGTCGTGAAGGGCTCCACGATGCCGGCCGGCGAGGCCGTGGCACCGGCCGCCACGCTGGGCCAGACCGCCTTGAAATCGGGCCACAGCAAGGCATTTTCCAGGCTGCCCAATTCCGGCACCGAATGGGCGCGGGCCCACCACAGGGCGGTGAAAAATGCACCAAAGAACATCACTTCCGAAAAGATGAACCAGCTCATGCTCCAGCGGTAGGACAAGTCGATCTTGTGCCCATACTGGCCGCCTTCGCTTTCTCTTATCGACTGGCTGAACCACTGGTACAGCACGCCCAGAAACCAGACCAGGCCCACGATCAGCAGGTACTTGCCCCAGTTGGCGCCATTGATCCACTGGGTAGCGCCAAAAAAGACAAAAAACAAACCCAGGGCCGCCAGCGCCGGATGGCGCGACGGGCTGGGCACAAAGTAGTGCGGGGGGGTACTGTGTGTCGTTGAACTCATGTCAGCTCCATTTTTTCCAGTTCTTTTCAATCGATTCAAGGTTCGAGGCTTGCCTCAGGGGGTCACCACCCAGTTCACCAGCGCTCTCAACCTTCGCCACTGCGCTCACGAACCGGCTCCGACTGGCAGCTTTGCGCTGGCATCCGCCAGCGGCGCCGGCGGTGTCTTGCCGCCGACCTCGAAAAAGGTATAGGACAGCGTGATCGTGGTCACATCCCGCGACAGCTTGGGGTCAATCACGAAGGCCACCGGCCAGGACTTCTTTTCGCCCGGCTCCAGCGTGTACTGGGTAAAACAGAAACACTCCAGCTTGTTGAAATGGCGACTGGCCTGCTTGGGTGCGTAGCTGGGAATCGCCTGCGCCGCCATGCGCCGATCCTGCACATTCTGGAACTCGTACATCACGGTCGCCAATTCACCCGGGTGCACCTGCAGGGAGCGCAGCGCCGGCTTGAACTCCCAGGGACCGCGCGCATTGGCATCGAATTCGACCGTGATGGTGCGTGTGGTATCGACCTGGGTATTGGCCGGCAGGGTCGCGGTGGCGCCGGGGATGTTGCGATCACCGAGGGCCAGGATGTTGATGCCCGTCACCTCGCAAATAGCCTTGTAAATCGGCACCAGCGCATAACCGAAGGCGAACATGCCAACCGTCACCACCACCAGCTTGGCCACCATCCTGACATTTTCGCGCCGCAGATTCATGGCCTATCGGCTCAGAAAGAACATTTTGACCACGATGCCGACAAAAAACGCCAGCGCCACCGAGGCCAGGATCAGTCCGGTTTTGCGGTTGGTCTTTTTTTGCTCGGGCGTCATGAGGGCTGCTCGGTTTGGGTTTCAGCCGATGACTCGGGTCGCCGTGGCGTCGAGCTTGGGCGGCGTTGCAAAGGTGTGGAAGGGGGCCGGCGAGGGCACTTCCCATTCCAGGCCTTCAGCACCGGCACCATCGGCGTCGTTCCAGGGGCGCTGAGGCGCCTTTTTGCCCTGGCCCCGCATCGCTGGCAGCACGATGAAGAGGAAGAAATAAACCTGGGCAAAGCCGAAGAAGAAAGCCCCGACCGAGGCCAGCGCGTTGAAATCGGCGAACTGCATCGGGTAATCGGCATAGCGCCGCGGCATGCCGGCCAGACCGAGGAAGTGCATCGGAAAGAAGGTGACGTTGAACGCGATCAAGGACCACCAGAAGTGAATCTTGCCGCGTGATTCTTGGTACATCACACCGGTCCACTTGGGTGCCCAGTAGTAGTAGCCGGCAAACATGGCAAACAGGGAGCCCGCCACCAGCACGTAGTGGAAGTGCGCCACCACGTAGTAGGTGTCCTGCACCTGAATGTCAATCGGCGCCATCGCCAGAATCAGGCCGGTGAAGCCGCCCATGGTGAAGACAAAGATGAATCCGACCGAGAACAGCATCGGGGTCTCGAAGGTCATCGAGCCCTGCCACATGGTGGCGATCCAGTTGAAAATCTTGACGGCGGTCGGCACCGCGATCAGCATGGTGGCGTACATGAAAAATAGCTGGCCGGTGACTGGCATGCCGGTGGTGAACATGTGGTGCGCCCACACGATGAAGGACAGGATGGCAATGCTGGAAGTGGCATACACCATCGAGGCATAGCCGAACAGTTTTTTGCGCGCAAAGGCGGGCACGATCTGGCTGATGATGCCGAAGGCCGGCAGGATCATGATGTAGACCTCGGGGTGACCGAAGAACCAGAAAATGTGCTGGAACATGACCGGGTCACCGCCACCGGCCGGGTTGAAGAAACTGGTGCCGAAGTGGCGATCGGTCAAGGTCATGGTGATGGCGCCGGCCAGCACCGGCATGACGGCGATCAGCAGGTAGGCGGTGATCAGCCAGGTCCAGCAGAACAGGGGCATCTTCATCAGCGTCATGCCCGGTGCGCGCATGTTCAGGATGGTCACGATGATGTTGATCGAACCCATGATCGAGCTCGCGCCCATGATGTGCAGCGCAAAAATGCCGGCGTCCATCGAAGGGCCCATTTGCAGCGTCAGCGGTGCATAAAAGGTCCAGCCGGCCGCCGGCGCGCCGCCGGGCATGAAGAAGGAGCCGACCACCAGCAGGCCGGCCGGAATCAAGAGCCAGAATGAAAAATTGTTCATGCGCGCAAACGCCATGTCGGGCGCACCGATCTGCAGCGGAATCATCCAGTTGGCGAAGCCGACAAAGGCCGGCATGATGGCGCCGAACACCATGATCACGCCGTGCATGGTGGTGAGCTGGTTGAACAGCTCGGGATTGACGATCTGCAGGCCGGGCTGGAACAGCTCGGCCCGAATCAGCAAGGCCAGCACGCCGCCCACCATCAGCATGGTGAAGCTGAACAACAAATACAGGGTGCCGATGTCTTTGTGGTTGGTGGCATAGACCCAGCGCCGCCAGCCGCTGGGCGCTGCATCGTGGTGATCCTCGTGGGCGTGGTGGTCTAGAACGGCGCTCATGGTGCTTTCCTTCTCAATACTTGTAGTCTTGGTGCTGTGCGTTTATTTGCGTGCAGCAGTGATGTCGGCTGGCTGAACCAGTTGGCCGGTCTTGTTGGACCAGTGGTTCTTGGTGTAGGTGATGACGGCGGCGAGGTCGGTGTCGCTGAGCTGCTTCCAGGCCGGCATGGCACCGTTGTTCTGGCCATTGAGCAGCACTGCAATTTGCTGGCCGGAGTCGGCATCGAGCACCATGGCGGAACCATCGAGCGGCTTGATCGGACCCGCCCCTTTGCCGTTGGCCTGGTGACAGGCGGCGCAGTTGGCAGCATAGACTTTTTCGCCACGCTGGCCGAGGTCGGCTGCGGTCCAGACTTTGGTCGGATCATCCGCTTTGGCGGCCAGCTTCTTCTTCTCACCAGTCACCCACTGGGAGTAGTCCTGGGCCGACAGCACCTTCACGTGGATCGGCATGTAGGCATGCTCCTTGCCACACAACTCGGCGCACTGACCGTAGTAGTCACCAATTTTTTCCGCGCGGAACCAGGTATCGCGCACAAAGCCGGGAATCGCATCCTGTTTGACACCAAAGGAGGGCACCATCCAGGCATGGATCACGTCGTTGGCGGTGGTGATGATGCGGATTTTCTGGTTGACCGGAACCACCAGCGGGTTGTCCACTTTAAGCAGGTAGTCGTCCACCACCTGGCCTGGCTTTGGACCGCCATTGTTGGACATTTCACGCTGCGTGTTGTCCAGCGCCGAGAGGAAGCCAATGCCCTCGCCTTCGCCCTTGAGGTAGTCGTAGCCCCATTTCCATTGCATGCCGGTGGCCTTGATGGTGAGGTCGGCATTGCTGGTGTCCTTCATCGCCACCACCACTTTGGTGGCTGGCAGCGCCATCAGGATCACGATGATGAAAGGCACCACGGTCCAGACAATCTCCACCGTCACCGACTCATGGAAATTGGCGGCTTTGTGGCCGACTGACTTGCGGTGCTTCCAGATCGAATAAAACATGACCGCGAACACGGCGACAAAGATCACGCTGCAAATAATCAGCATGAACCAGTGCAGCCAGGCCTGCTCTTGGGCAATCCGGGTCACCGGCGGGTGCAAGTTCAACTGATTGACGGCCGGTCCGCCGGCCAAATTGTTGACGGCATGCGCCACCGAAAAAGCCACGCTGGCAGCCCAGGCAGTTGCCGCCAGCAGCGCGCCGGCTATTCTGTTGAAAATGCTCTTCATCATGATCATTTTTTATTGCCTCACATTAAGGGCTCGTTCAGTAATAACTTGCACATTTGTCTCGCCAGCTTCGGGCGCGCTGCGTTGTTGCAAATCGCTTGTGTGGCAGAGCCACACGGCACGCTTTGCGCCTAGCATCGCATCCCGAATCCGGCGGCCAAATGCACAACTTATTTCCAAACGAACCCTAAGCCGACCAGACCCGCGCGGCGAGCGTGCTTTGATGCCCTCCTGCCTAGCTGGTGATGATTGTAGCCCACGTATTTTTTTGACTTTTGCATTGTCAAGCCCTTTTCTCAAGGATTGGCTGGATAATTTTTGCGCTGGTTCAAGGTTTCACGCATTTGCGCCAGCGAAAGCACGGTTTCGGCTCGCATATCGAGGCGGGGTGGGGGCTTGAAGGCATGACCGTAAATGACCTCGAAGGTCAGTTGCAGCGGTGCGCCGGCCAGCGCCTGTTTTAATTGCGCGTGCCATTGCCGGCCGCGCAGCGCCGGGAAACGCTGCGCATGCAAATTGCGCCCCAGGCCGCGCAGCTCTTGCAGCAGCCGCTGCGGCGTCTCGAAGCTCAGGGTGATGCGTTCCATGTCCATCACCGGTTCGGCAAAACCGGCGGCGCCCAGCATATCGCCCCAATCATGCATGTCGGTGAATTCGTGCGCGGGTGCCGGCCAGCCCATGGCTTGGTAGAGCCCGCGCAGCTCCTGCAAGGTGTCGGGCCCGAGGCAGGAAAACATCAAAAAACCATCCACCGCCAGCGCCCGGTGCCACTGCGCCATCAAGTCTTGCGGGTCGGCCACCATGTGCAGGGCCATATTGGCCCACAGCATTTGAACCTCGCCTTCAGCCGGCATCGCAAAGCGGGTTGCCTGGGCGGTCCAGCGCGTCGGCTGCCACCAGGCTTTGGTGATGGCTTTTTTGGCGAATGCCGCATCGGCGGCCTGTGCGTGCACCACCACACTGCCGGCCTGCGGGTAGCGCCGCTCCAGCAGGGCATGCGCCTGCAGCCCGCCGCGCACCGGCTCCCAGTGCGCCCAGCTTTGCGGTTGGCGCTTGATCCACGCCAGCCGCTGTTCCATGCGCCGGGCCACTTCCTCATGCAGCCAGGCCGAGGCGCTGGCCGGCATTTGCTGCCAGCGCCGGGCCGCTGGCGGATCAATGGTGGGGGGGCGTTGAGTGGACATGATGCGGGCGCTGCTCGCCAGAGTATATTGACACGATGTTTCGCGGCTGGCTAACCGGGCTGTTGCATGCGCTGCCCAGCCAGTGCCTGGTGTGCCATGCCTGGCCGGCGCAGCCCCTTTGCGAGGCCTGCGTGAACCGCTTTGCCCAGCCGCGCCCGCGTTGTCAGACCTGTGCCCTGGCGCTACCGGCCGGTGTCCGACAGTGTGGCAGTTGCGTCAAGAACCCGCCTGCGCTGGACCTTTGTCTGGCGGCGGTGTCTTACGCTTACCCCTGGTCGGACTTGATTGTGGGCTACAAATTCCAGCAGCAGTCGGGGCGGGCTGGCGCCTTGGCCCTGTTGCTGCGCAGCACGCCGTGGGTCGAACCGGCGCTGGACGCCGCCGATCTGGTGCTGCCCCTGCCGCTGTCAAGGGCGCGGCTGCGCACGCGCGGCTTCAACCAGGCGCTGCTGCTGGCGCGGCAACTCGCGCCTGATAAAACCGAGGCGCGGTTGCTGCTGCGCATCAAGGACACGCCGGCGCAGAGCTCGCTCATGCGCACGCAACGGCTCGACAGCGTGAAAGATGCGTTTGCGGTGGAGCCCCTGTTGGCCACGCAAATCAAGGGCGCACGAGTGGTGCTGGTGGACGATGTGATGACCAGCGGCGCCTCGCTCTTCGCCGCCGCGCGGGTGCTGCGCGCGGCCGGTGCGGCACACATAACCGGCCTGGTGATTGCGCGCACGGAGTGACATTCCTCCATACGGGTGCGATTCAAACTGATGTGGCGTGTTCTGCTGGTTTTCTATTGCTCGGGGTTGCTCCCCCACTCGCCCCAACCCTCTCGCCCCGCCGGGCGAGAGGGAGCTAACTGCCACATTGGGTCTGGTGTTTGAAGGGATGAAGTACCCGCGCCGCGTTGGGTGAGGAACCGGGTAGGGTGGGCAAAGCGCAGCGTGCCCACGGACGCACCGTCCAGGACGTAGCACTCGCCTGGTCACTGCCGTGGTGGCTGACACCCGTGGGCACGCTGCGCTTTGCCCACCCTACGAACTGCGAATTGCGAACTACCAACCACCAACACCTGAGATCCAAGCCGTGAAGCGGCACGCTCCACCTTCCAACACGCGGCCACATGGGGCTCCCCTCTTGCGCCCGGCGGGGCGGGAG
>JAKFXU010000408.1 GCA_021731215.1 Rhodoferax sp. | reverse complement strand
GCATCGGGCAACACGCCCTTGATGATCGGGACCTGCTTGTTGGTCGGCTCCTGCGAGCGCCGCGTCACCGCGGTCGGGTCTTCCTTTTGCTCGGCCATTTTGTAGCTGGCCTCAAAGTTGTCCAGCCGCGGGTCATCGTGCTTGAGGCGCTCGAGCTTGTAGTTCGGGGTTTCCAGTGTCTTATTGGGCACCATCAGCACGTTGATGCGCTGCTTGAGCTCGATCTTGGCGATCTCGGTGCGCTTTTCATTCAACAGGAAAGAGGCCACCTCGACCGGGACCTGGCACAGCACCGAGGCCGTGTTGTCCTTGAGCGACTCTTCCTGGATGATGCGCAGGATCTGCAGCGCGCTGGATTCGGTGTCGCGGATGTGGCCGGAACCGCCGCAACGCGGGCAGGGGATGGAGGCACCCTCGCTCAAGGCCGGGCGCAGCCGCTGGCGGCTCATCTCCATCAGGCCAAATTTGCTGATGGTGCCGAACTGCACGCGGGCGCGGTCTTGCCGCAGCGCATCGCGCAGGCGGTTCTCGACGTCGCGGCGGTTGCGGCTTTCTTCCATGTCGATGAAGTCGATCACGATCAGGCCACCGAGGTCGCGCAGGCGCATCTGGCGCGCCACCTCGTCGGCCGCTTCCAGGTTGGTGCGGGTGGCGGTTTCTTCGATGTCGCCGCCTTTGATGGCGCGCGCCGAGTTCACGTCGACGCTGACCAGCGCTTCGGTGTGGTCGATCACGATGGCGCCGCCACTGGGCAACTGCACGGTGCGGGCGTAGGCCGATTCGATCTGGTGCTCGATCTGGAAGCGGCTGAACAGTGGCGCGTCGTCGCGGTAGCGCTTGACGCGCGCGGCATGTTCGGGCATCACGTGCGCCATGAACTGCTGGGCCTGCTCGTACACGTCGTCGGTGTCGATCAGGATGTCGCCGATGTCATGGTTGAAGTAATCGCGGATGGCGCGGATCACCAGCGACGATTCCTGGTAAATCAGGTAAGCGCCCTTGCCACCCTTGGCGGCACCGTCAATCGCGTTCCACAGTTTGAGCAGGTAGTTCAGGTCCCACTGCAGTTCCGGCGCGCTGCGGCCAATGCCGGCGGTGCGCGCAATGATGCTCATGCCATTGGGGTATTCGAGCTGGTCGAGCGCTTCCTTGAGGTCGGCCCGGTCTTCGCCTTCGATGCGGCGCGAGACGCCGCCGCCGCGCGGGTTGTTGGGCATCAGCACCACGTAGCGTCCCGCCAGCGATACGAAGGTGGTCAGCGCTGCGCCCTTGTTGCCGCGCTCTTCTTTTTCCACTTGCACCAGCAGTTCCTGGCCTTCGCGGATGGCGTCCTGGATGCGGGCCTGGCTGACCGCCACGCCTGGCTGGAAATACTGGCGTGAGATTTCCTTGAACGGCAGGAAACCGTGGCGGTCTTCGCCGTAGTCGACAAAGCAGGCTTCCAGCGAGGGCTCGACGCGGGTGACGACGGCCTTGTAGATGTTGCCCTTGCGCTGTTCGCGCCCTTCAATTTCAATTTCGTAGTCGAGCAGTTTTTGTCCATCGACAATCGCCAGGCGGCGTTCTTCAGCCTGCGTGGCGTTAATCAGCATCCGTTTCATGGGTAGCGTTCCTTCAATTCAAAATAGCAAACATGCTCTTGACGAGCCTTTGATACCAGAACTGACGCTTTGAATTGAGGAGGAAAAAGCCGGAGAACCAAGACTCAAACGATGAGTATTGGTATAGGCGCGTGGAGGGGAGCGAGGAGCCTGGGTTGTGGATGCGCTATTGGATAAATAGCTGATTGCGCCCGTTGCACACGGACCGATGGCCGATCAATGCCAATAAACGGGGCGAAAACGCCCCGCAGGCAACTTTGAATCAGGCTCATTAACACAAACATCTCGCTTCATTCCGTGCCCAGACAGTGGGTCTGGGCACTTGGGGTATTCCGTATCAGGGTTTCAAGGCGTCGTCTTGACCGTTCGTTTGGCAGGCCACCGCAAGCAACTGGCTTGTGGTTTGCGTGCATTGGCAAATGGCGGTATCGACCTGCTGGCGAGGCTGGTGCGGGTGGGTGGACTAAACTCCACCTGGTTACAAGTTAACTTTCAGTTAAATCAACCACTTACAGCGCATCGCTAGTGAAACACATTATAGGGGGCAATTCCGCCCCGCCGCTGCCGCAGGTCAAAACCCTACTCGTGGATGAAGATTCCGCGGGGCAGCGACTGGACAATTTCCTGTTGCGCCAGCTCAAGGGCGTACCCAAAACCCATATTTACCGCATCATCCGCAGCGGTGAAGTCAGGGTCAACAAGGGGCGGGCGTCGGCCGATGCACGGGTGCAGAGCGGCGACGCGGTGCGCCTGCCGCCGCTGCGAACTTCGGAGCGGGCGCTGGAAAAAACGCAGGCCATGGCGGACAGCGTGGCGCGTGGCGCGCCGGCGCGCGAGTTCGTGGTCTTGTTTGAAGACGAGTGTCTGCTCGCCATTGACAAACCGTCTGGTGTGGCAGTTCATGGCGGCTCGGGCGTGAGCTTTGGCGTGATCGAGCAATTGCGCATGGCCAGGCCGCAGGCCAAATTTCTGGAACTGGTGCATCGGCTGGATCGGGACACCAGCGGCATTTTGCTGATCGCGAAAAAGAGAAGCGCCCTCAAACACCTGCAAGACCAGTTTCGCGAGCGTGAAACCGGCAAGACTTATCTGGCACTGGTGGCCGGGCGCTGGCCGCCGGGCAAAAAAGTGCTGGACAAACCGCTGCACAAATACCTGCTGGAGAACGGCGAGCGGCGCGTCAAGGTGGTGGCGCGGGATGATCCCAACGGCATGCCGTCGGTCACCCTGGTGAAAGTGGCGCAACGCGTTTCACACCCGGCACCGATGGGAGCGGGCCGGGGCGAGGGATTCACCCTGCTCGAAGTCACCATCAAAACCGGGCGCACCCACCAAATCCGGGTTCATCTCGCCAGTGAAGGCTTTCCCCTGGCGGGCGATGACAAATACGGTGATTTCGAGCTGAACAAGACGCTGGCCCAGAGCGGTCCGGCGCCCGCGCTCAAACGCATGTTCCTGCACGCCTGGCGCTTGCAGTTCAACCATCCGGCCAGTGGTAAAAGGATCGAATTGCTGGCCCAACTACCCCCTGACCTTGAAGCGTTTTCTTCCCATGCCGCACCTCCACTGCCCTGATCTGTCAACTTCGCGCCAGTTTGATTTGATTGCCTTTGACTGGGATGGCACGCTGTTTGATTCCACCGCCGTCATCACGCGCTGCATTCAGAACGCGGTGCGTGATGTCGGCGGCACCGTGCCGAGCGACCGGGAAGCGGCCTATGTGATCGGCATGGGTCTGATGCAGGCGCTCGGCACTGCCGCGCCCGATGTGCCGACCGAGCGCTATCCTGAGCTCGGTGAGCGTTTCCGCCATCATTACCTCGCCCATCAGAACGATATCAGCCTGTTTGAAGGGGTATTGGCCATGCTGGGTGAGTTGAAGTCACGCCAGCACTGCCTGACGGTGGCGACCGGCAAAAATCGGCGTGGCCTCGATGAAGTTCTGCAGGCGGTCGAACTCCACGGCATGTTTGATGGTTCGCGCACGGCCGACGAAACAGCGGGCAAGCCGCATCCGCGCATGCTGCAGGAACTGATGCACGAGTTTGGGGTGGCGCCGGCGCGCACCCTGATGATTGGGGATACCACGCATGATCTGCAGATGGCCCTCAACGCCGGCTGCCCCAGCGTGGCGGTGAGCTACGGGGCCCATGAGCCCGACACCTTCCATGCCCTCAATCCGCTCTATATCGCCCATTCCGTGCGCCAACTGCACGACTGGCTGCTGCGCAACGCCTGAAGGCCAGGGGGCCGGGCATGACGCAGACTGTTCTCCTGTGCGCTTCGGCCGATCTGGTCAATAGCGCCGAGGCGGTGGCGTTTGATGTGCGTTATGGGGCCCAGACTTGCCGCGCCTTTGCCATTCGTTACCAGGGCCAGGTGCATGCCTATCTGAACCGCTGTGCCCATGTGCCGATGGAGATGGATTACCAGCCGAATCGTTTTTTTGACAGCACCGGCCACTGGCTGATGTGTGCCACGCATGGCGCCATGTACCGGCCCCAGACCGGGGCCTGCCGCAGTGGCCCGTGTCGAGGGGGATTGATCAAGATTGACGTTTCCGAGCGCGAGGGCGTCGTGCACTGGCATACGGCCCCCAATCTCCAAGCGCTACAGCCGGTCGGTTTTGAACAAAAAAAACTCAACGCGCCTCCATAGGGCTTAAAAAATAAGCAGATGCAGGTCAATCAGGACAGCCTGTTGGCGCCAGGCGTAAGCGGCGCGATGGCGTTTGCAATTTTAAAAATCAGGCGATAGCAACGGTGATAAGCGGGGGGAGGCGATACCTGCTCAAACTGGCCGCCGTGTACCACGGCAATTTTTTGCACCACGCGGTGACCCAAGCCCAGGCCAAGCGCATTGATCTTCGGCTCGCTTTCAGTGTCGGGGGCTGCCAGCGCGGGGGGCGCTGTCGGCCTGCGGGCGTGCTGCGCCGCGTCGTCGCAGACTTGCAGCCAGCCGGCGTCGGGATCGAGTTGCACTTCTATGCGGGTACCGCCCGGTGTGTGGCTCAGCGCGTTTTCAATCAGGTTGCGCAGCGCCAGGCCCAGCAGCACGGGATGGCCCGTCAGAGGGAAGGGGCCGGGGCTTGACAGGGCCAGTTCATGGCCGCTGCGGTGGGCCGCTTGCGCAAACTCGGCCACCACGCTGCGGGCAATCGTGTCGAGGTCCAGCGCTTGACCGCGCTCGACCAGTTCGGTGCGGCTGGCGCGGGCCAGGGCCAGCAGATCGGACAGCACCTGGCCGGCGCTCAGTGCATCGCGCTCGAGCCGGGCCAGCATCGCTTGGCGCTCGGCTTCGGCGGCCGGTTCGCGCAGCGCGCGGGCTTGCAGCGTAATCGAGGTCAGGGGCGTGCGCAACTCGTGTGCCAGCTCATTGGTCAGGTCTGTTTCGCGCTTGAGCACGGCGTGGTAGCGCCCGGCCAGGGTGTTGATGGAGTCGACCACGGCGCGCAATTCCTGCTGCGGGTAGGGGTTGCCCAGCGGGGCGGGCTGGCGAATGTCCAGCGCATCGACCTCGCGAGACAGCGCGTACAGCGGCTTGAGTCCGCGGCGAATGGCCAGGCCCAGGGCCAGCGCCGTGAAGGGCAGCAGCCAAAAGCCAGGCTCTGCCATCTGCTCGGCAATGTCCTGGGCCAGTTCGTCGCGCTCGCTCACACTCAGCAGCACCATCACTTTTTTCTGGTGGGCCGGTCCGTCCCAGCGCGCAAAGGACCGCCAGGCCAGCGGCGGGCTGCCCAGTTGCAGGGTTGCAAAACCCTCCATCGCCGCGAAGGGCGGCAGGGGCGCGTCCCCGCTGCGCGCCAGCACCTGCCCGCTGGCGTCCCACACCACCACGCTGAGCGAACGCTGATAGTCGTGGCCTTTGAGGTCGGGGCGGTCCGGCAGATGGTCCCGCGCGCTGACGCCCGGCTGCGCCGTCGAGTTTTGCACCAACTGCAGCAGCGCCACGCTGGCCAGGTGGCCATCGGTCAGCTCGTCGGCCTCATGAACGCCGGTGAGATAACCCAGCACAATAAAACCAGCCCACACGGCCAGCAGCGCGCTAAAGGACCAGGTGATCAGGTGCAGGGTCAGAGACCGCGGGGTGATCATGGGCGCTCCTGCGGCACAAAATAACCCACGCCGCGCAAAGTGCAGATGACCTCGCTGCCGAGTTTTTTGCGCAGGTGGTGCACATGGACTTCGACCGCATTGCTGTCCAGGACGCTGTCCCAGTTGTACAAGCGGGCTTCAATTTGCGCGCGCGACAACACCCGGGGCCTCACCTCCACCAGCGCCAGCAGCACGCTGAACTCACGCGCCGACAAGTCTACGAGTTTGCCCGCCTGCGTCAGGGTGCGTGCGGCCGGGTTCAGTTCCAGCGCGCCGCACCTTAGATGAGCCTGGGCTCGCCCCACAGCGCGCCGTCTCAAGGCGCGCATACGCGCCGCCAGCTCATCGGGGTCGAACGGTTTGGTCATGTAGTCGTCGGCGCCCAGGTCCAGCGCGGCAATGCGCGAGGCGACCTGATCGCGCGCCGTCATGATGAGCACCGGCAGGGCCGCGTCGGGCAGCCGCTGGGCCGGCGCCTGGCGCAACCGACGCAGCAGCTCGGCGCCGTCGCCATCGCGCAAGCCCAAGTCCAGCAGCACCAGGTCAAACGGCTCCGCGCACAGCGCCGCCCACGCGCTGGTCACGCCATCGGTCACGTCAGCCGCCCAGCCAAGCTTGCGCAGGTGGGCCTTGAGTCCGGCGGCAATGCCCTCGTCATCTTCTACGACTAATACACGCATCCCGCGATTGTGCTTGAGCGCACACCGGTTGCGCCAGGGCGTGGCGCGACAGGCTTGGGGCGGCCCGGCGCGGCGGCTTAAGCTGCCCCCACGCTTGTCGCTGCGCGTACTGCGCTGCCCCCCGAGGGGGCTCGCCTTGCTTGGGGCGGCCCGGCGCGGTGGCTTAAGCTGCCCCCACGCTTGTCGCTGCGCGTACTGCGCTGCCCCCCGAGGGGGCTCGCCTTGCTTGGGGCGGCCCGGCGCGGCGGCTTAAGGATGGCTTAAGACGGCTGACCCAAGCTCGACCCCATGCACATTCTTTCTACCCGGCGCCTGGCCACGATCACGGCGCTCATGACACTGGCCTTGCTCGTTTGGGACCTGGCCGGGCTGGATCTGGCGCTGGCCCAATGGTTTGGCGGCCCGGCCGGCTTTGCGCTCCAGGACCATTGGTTCTTGACCCAAGTGATGCACGAGGGGGCGCGCGGCGCGGCCTGGTTTTTGCTGCTGGGCCTGAGCCTGGGGCTGTGGTGGCCCTGGGGCGGGCTCGATCGCATTGGCTTGCGCCGGCGGCTGCAACTGGCCGCGACCTGCCTGCTGGCGGTGTCGGTGGTGTCCGCGCTCAAATCACTGAACCACACCAGTTGCCCTTGGGACTTGTCTGAATTTGGCGGGGTCGCGCATTACGCCTCGCACTGGCGCCTGCTTTTTGCAAGCGACGGCGGCACCGGGCGCTGCTTTCCGGCCGGACATGCATCAGCCGGTTTCGCGTTTATCGGCGGCTATTTCGCTTTCCGGCATGCGGCCCCGGCGCGCGCGCGCGTGGCTGCTGGGCGCGGTGCTGGCTGGTTTGGTGCTGGGCCTGACGCAGCAGTTGCGCGGCGCGCATTTCATGAGCCACACCCTCTGGACTGGCTGGCTTTGCTGGTGTGTGGCCTGGGCCGCCGACGCGGCGGGCGGCTGGCTGGCACCTGCAACTGCAACTGCCTTGCAACAGGAAGGCCGCGCATGAAAAGCATCGCCGCGACCAAGTCAGCCTTCACCGGCCAGCCGTTCTGGCTGATCATCGCCTCCAGCGTCTGGATGGCCAGCGCCGCCAATCTGGCCCTGTGGCAAGAACTGTCGCGCATCGGTCAACTGTCCAGCCCGGCCGGCTGGGCCTGGGTGGCCGGACTGGCCTTGATCATGGCGGCAGTCCTGTGCGTGTTGCTCAGCGCGCTGGCCTGGCGCCTGACGCTGAAACCGGCCGTGAGCGTGCTCTTGCTGGCGTCCGCGCTGGGCGCTTACTTCATGCAGAGCTACCACGTGGTGATTGACGCGAGCATGATGGTCAACGTGCTGCAGTCCGACCCGCGTGAAGCCTCTGCGCTGCTGACGCCGCGGCTGCTCATGGTGTTGCTGGTGCTGGGCGTGCTGCCGGGCGTGCTGGTGTGGCGCATGCCAGTGCGCTATGCGCGCGCGCCACGCCAACTGATGCACAACCTGCTGCTGGCAGGCGGCGCCAGCCTGCTCTTGGTGCTGGTCACGCTGGCCGTGTTTCAACCCCTGTCGTCGACCCTGCGCAACCACAGGCAGCTGCGCTACCTGATCAACCCGCTCAATTCAGTTTATGCGCTGAGCCACCTGGCGGCCCAGACGCTGCAGCAACCCGATGCGGTGATGGAGCCGGTCGGCCTGGACGCACAAAGCCCCGTCCCCGGCGCCGGCCAGCGGCCCCCGTTGCTGGTCCTGGTGCTGGGCGAGACCGCGCGCAGCGCCAACTTTGGCCTCAATGGCTATGCGCGCGCCACCACGCCCGAGCTGGCGCAGGAAAACGTGGTGAGCTTTCGCAACGCGTGGTCGTGCGGCACCAGCACGGCGGCGTCGGTGCCCTGCATGTTTTCCCCGATCGGCAACCGCGACCGCTTCAATGCCCGGGCGCACGACTATGAAGGCCTGCTCGACGTGCTGCAGCGCGCCGGGCTGGCGGTGCTTTGGCTCGACAACCAGTCCGGTTGCAAGGGCACTTGCGACCGCGTGCCGCACGTCAGCACGGCCGCGCTGACCGACTCCGAGCTGTGCCCTGGCGGCGAATGCTTTGACGCCATCATGCTCAAAGGCCTGCAACAGCGCGTGGCGGCCTTGCCCGCTGAACGACGAGCGCGCGGGGTGGTACTGGTGATGCACCAAATGGGCAGCCACGGGCCCGCGTACGCCCAGCGTTCGCCCCAAGCCTTCAAACGCTTCACGCCCGAATGCGCCAGCAGCGATCTGCAAGACTGCAGCCGCGACCAAGTGCTAAATGCCTACGACAACTCGATTGCCTACACCGACCACTTTCTGGCGTCCACCATCGGCTGGCTTAAAACTCAGCAAACGGCGTTTGATCCGGCCATGGTGTACCTGTCCGACCACGGTGAATCACTCGGTGAGAACAACCTGTACCTGCACGGCCTGCCCTACCTGATTGCGCCCGACGTGCAAAAGCGCGTGCCCTGGATCACTTGGCTGTCGGTCGGCCTGTCGCTGCGAACCGGACTCACGCCTCAATGCCTGCAGCAGCAGCGCGACGCGCCAATTTCCCATGAAAACTACTTTCATTCGGTACTGGGGCTGCTCGGTATTCAGACCCAGGTTTATCAGCGCGCGCTCGATGTTTACGCGAGTTGCATGAAACATGAATCCGGGGAGCGGGGGCTGCGCGCAGGCTCCGGCGACCTGGCCGGGTTGCCTGAGCGCAGGGTCAAGTAAACCCGTTTGCATAGAGCGCACCGAACTCGCCCCCTCAATCCACGACTGGGGTTGGGCAAATTTGGCGGCTCAGGCGTTGACACTCTCGGCTTGGTCGCGTCAATTGACCCATTTGCAAACACTTGGCACGATTAAAAATGAAGTGGCGCAGGCCTATCGCTATCATCCTAGCTGTTTGGGTCGAGCCGCAATCGCTGCGGCTTGCTCACTTGCGCGATTCAACATCATCCCAGCCATGGCTGGTGCAGGTTGAATTTTTCTCGGAATGCGAAGACATAAATTGTCAGTAACTAGAGTTTTAAATGACCGAACCCCTTAGTCCCGAACCATCGGGCCCAAGCTCCGAACCTGATAGGGCGTCAACTCAGGCCCCATCTCCGGTCCAGCGTGACCCGCATGCGAGCCTTAGCGGGGCCGCGCGGCCCGACAGTCCGGGTTGGGAGCGCGCCACGCTGGAAAAGCTGGTATTTGCGACCCTCCATGAGCAGCGGCTGGCGCGGCGCTGGCGCAATTTTGTGCGCTTGGCCTGGCTGGCATTCCTGCTCTTGATCGCCTGGTTGGTCATGAATCAGGGCATTCCATCCAAGGATGCCTCGACGCCCCACACAGCGGTGGTGGAGATCAAAGGTGAAATAGCGTCCGGTGCGGACGCCAGTGCGGAAATGATTGTGTCGGCCTTGCGCGGTGCGTTCGAGGACGCGGGATCCCAGGCGGTGGTCCTGTTGATCAACTCGCCGGGCGGCAGTCCGGTGCAGGCCGGCATCATCAACGACGAGATCAACCGCCTCAAGGCCAAACACAAGAAGCCGGTGTACGCCGTGGTCGAAGAGTCCTGTGCTTCCGCCGCCTATTACATCGCGGTGGCGGCCGACCGCATTTTTGTCGACAAGGCCAGCATCGTGGGCAGCATTGGTGTGTTGATGGACGGTTTTGGTTTTACCGGACTGATGGACAAGCTGGGGGTGGAGCGCAGGCTCATGACGGCGGGCGAGAACAAGGGTTTTCTGGATCCATTCAGTCCGCAAAACGAGAAGCAGCGTGCCTTTACCCAGACCATGCTGGACCAGATTCACCGCCAGTTCATCGACGTGGTCAAGGCCGGTCGCGGAACCAGGTTGAAGGAAACAACGGAGACCTTCAGTGGCCTGTTCTGGAGCGGCCAGCAGGCGATCGAGCTCGGTCTGGCGGACCAGCTGGGCAACCTTGATTTCGTGGCGCGCGAAGTGGTCAAGGCCGAAGAAATCATTGACTACACGCGCCGCGACAATGTGGCGGAGCGCCTGATCAAGCGTTTTGGCGCCGCCATTGGCGAAGGCGCGGTGCGCGCCATCAAGTCGATTCCCGCGCTGCGTTGACCCCCTATTCAGCGCGTCATCGGCCCAGCGCAAATACCGCCGGCGTCGAGTTGTCCAGTGGTGAAGTTGATTGCCGCCAGTTTTTGATGCTGTCGCTGCGGCAGACGCCGCGGCTCAGGGTCAGTCCGCTGCACACGGCGAGCCGGGTGTTGTGCTGCAGTGTTTGTAGCAGCGTCTGCAGCATGGCGGCATTGCGATAAGGCGTCTCGATAAACAGTTGGGTCTGCCCGGTTTTCAGTGCCAGCGCTTCGAGTTCCCGCACGCGCTGGGTGCGCTGCGCGCCCTCCTGCGGCAGGTAGCCTACAAACGCAAAATTCTGACCATTGAGGCCGCTGGCGGCCAGCGCCAGCAAGAGCGACACCGGGCCGGTCAGCGGGATCACCTCCAGCCCCAGCTCATGGGCCGCGCGCACCACCGATGAACCCGGGTCAGCCACGGCCGGCATGCCGGCTTCGCTCACCAGTCCCACGTCATGCCCCTGCAGCGCCGGCGCCAGCAGGTGGCGCGCGTCGAAGTTGCCGCTGTGATCGCCTTTTTTATGCACTTCGCGCGGCAACTCCTGCAGTTGCAGAGACTGCAGTGGCTGGCTCAGGGGCGTGATTTCATGCACGCGTTTAAGGTAGGCGCGCGTCGATTTGGCGTTTTCGCAGACCCAATACTGCAGTCTTGCCGCCACGCTCAGGGTGCCCCAAGGCATGGTGTTTTGCAGCTCCGCCTGGCTGTCGCAGCCGAAATCCAGCGGGGCCGGGACCAGGTAGAGCTTGCCCTTGGCAGCTTGCGCGGCGTTGATGGGAGTCGTTGTCATGCTCATAGCAGCCGGATGCCGGCCGCCTCGATCATGCGGCAGGTGCGGATCAGCGGCAGGCCCACCAGGGCAGTCGGGTCATCGTTGTCAATGGCCTCCAGCAAGGCGATACCCAGACCTTCGCTTTTGGCGCTGCCGGCGCAGTCGTACGGTGTTTCGGCTTGCAGGTAGGCTTCGATCTCGGCATCCGTGAGTTGGCGAAACTTGACCTTGACCTGGGCCAGATCCATTTGTGCAAACCCGGTCTCCAGACACACCACCGCCACCGCCGTCTGAAAAATGACGGTTTTGCCGCGCATCAGTTGCAACTGCGTGACGGCCCGCGCATGGTTGCCCGGCTTGCCCAGGGCCTGGCCGTCCAGGTCGGCCACCTGGTCGGCGCCGATCACCACGCAGGCTGGAAACTGTGCGGCCACGGCACGGGCCTTGGCCATCGCCAATCGACAGGCCAGTTGCTGCGGTGTCTCCAAGGCCTGCGGTGATTCATCGACTTCGGGTGCGGCGATTGCAAACGGCAGGCGCAGTCGCGCCAGCAGTTCACGGCGGTAGGGCGAGGTGGAGCCCAGGATGAGTTTGCGGTGGGTAGGTTCAGACATGCCGTGATTCTCTTACACTGCGGGCATGAAACAAGAGTCTCCCCCCACCCACATCGACGTCAGGGCATTCGCGCAGTCCGCCAGCGCGAGTGCAGGACATGATCTGCTGGTGAACTACGAGCGCTTGATGCAAGAGACCCAGGGCGGCGGTGCGCAGCGCATGGTCAACTGGTCCGCCCGCGGCGAGTTGCGAATCGATGAAGCGCTCGCGCAGCAAGTCTGGCTGCATTTGACGGTTGATGCCAGTTTCCCATTGACCTGCCAGCGTTGCCTCAATCCGGTGGACATTGCGGTGGCTGTGAACCGGTCGTTCCGCTTTGTCGAAAGCGAAGAAGCGGCCCAGGCGCAGGATGAAGAGGCGCAGGAAGATGTGCTGGCCCTGAGTCCGGACTTCAATCTGTTGGGGTTGATCGAAGACGAGGTGCTGATGGAGTTGCCCGTGGTGGCCCGCCATGAGGCGTGCCCGGTCGAGCTCAAGCTGGCCGCAGCGGACCCGGGTTTTGACGCCGCACTGTCCGAAAAACGCAATCCTTTCGCCGTGTTGGCCAAGCTCCAGGGTGACAAATTGAGCTGAGGTGCCGAGCTAAGCTATAATTCGAGGCTTCGCACGGACTGAAGAGTCGCGCGTTCCACCCACCCCAGATGTTGCGGTCTTCGCAATATATAGACGCAAGGAGCAGATCATGGCTGTCCAACAGAACAAAAAATCACCTTCAAAGCGCGGTATGCACCGTTCGCACAATGCACTGGTTGTACCGGGTATTGCGGTTGAGTCCACCACCGGCGAAACCCACCTGCGTCACCATATCAGCCCGACCGGCTTTTACCGTGGCCGCCAAGCGCTCAAGAGCAAGTCCGAAGCCTGATAATTCTGATCAAGCCAAGGCCCGAGGCTACTGTGTTTGTAGCGTCGGGCCTTTGTTTTGATGCGCCCGCTACCCGGTTGCCACTTGCTTGCACGCACTAGTTTCCCATGATCACTATCGCTGTCGATTGCATGGGAGGCGACCATGGCCCGCGCGTCACCCTTCCTGCCTGCCGTAATTTTCTGGAGCGCCACGCCGACGCGCAGTTGCTGCTGGTGGGGCTGGCTGACTGCCTGAGCACGTTTTCCCATGCGCGCGCCAAAACCGTCGTGGCCAGCGAGGTGGTCGGCATGGATGACCCGCTGGAAGTGGCGCTGCGGCGCAAAAAAGACTCGTCCATGCGGGTGGCCATCCAGCAGGTCAAGGCTGGGGTGGCGCAGGCGGCGGTGTCGGCCGGCAATACCGCAGCGTTGATGGCCATTTCACGCTACCTGCTCAAAACCCTCGACGGCATTGACCGTCCCGCGATTGCCGGACAAATTCCCAACGCCAAGGGCCAGGCCACCACGGTGCTCGACATGGGCGCCAATGTCGATTGCACGGCCGAGCACCTGCTGCAGTTCGCGATGATGGGCTCGGCCCTGGTGTCGGTACTGAGTGGCAACGACAGCCCCACGGTGGGTTTGCTCAATATTGGCGAAGAAGCGATTAAAGGCAATGAAGTCATCAAAAAAGCCGGTGAACTGCTGCGATCTGCTTCTAAAGCGGGTGATTTCAATTTCTATGGCAATGTCGAGGGCAACGATATTTTCAAGGGAACCGCCGACATCGTGGTCTGTGATGGTTTTGTCGGCAATGTCGCGTTAAAGGCCAGTGAAGGTTTGGCGACGATGATTGTTGATTTTTTAAAAATCGAGTTCTCCCGCAATATTTTCACAAAAGCTGCTGCAATTGCTGCTTATCCCATCATATCTGCGCTTAAAAAGCGGATGGACCACCGCCGCTACAACGGCGGCGCCTTGCTTGGCTTGCGTGGTCTGGTGTTCAAGAGCCACGGCTCGGCCGATGAGCTGGCGTTCGAGTACGCTTTGACGCGGGCGTATGATGCAGCCCGAAACAACTTGCTTGACCGTGTTCAAGTCCGGATTGCCCACGCCGCCCCTCTGATGGGCGCCAGCGTGTCATCCGTGCCTATCGATGCGGTCGCACTCGCCTGATCCATGAGACTTTATTCACGCATTACCGGTACTGGCAGCTATCTCCCCCCGCGCCGACTGAGCAACGCCGATCTGGCCGCCGAGCTGGCCGCCCAGGGGGTTGAAACTTCGGATGACTGGATTGTGGAGCGCACCGGGATTCGGGCTCGTCATTTTGCGGCGCCCGATGTGTGCAGCAGCGACCTGGGTCTGGCGGCCGCGCGCAGCGCTTTGCAGGCGGCCGGTGTGCTGGCCAAAGAGATTGACCTGATCATCGTCGCCACCTCCACGCCCGACATGGTGTTCCCCTCGACCGCCTGTATTTTGCAGAATAAGCTGGGGGCCAATGGCTGCGCTGCGTTCGACGTGCAGGCCGTCTGCAGTGGCTTTATTTATGCGCTGAGCATTGCGGACGCGATGATCCAGACCGGTGCCGCCAAAAAGGCGCTGGTGATTGGCGCCGAAGTGTTCTCCCGCATTCTTGATTTCAAGGACCGCACCACCTGCGTGCTGTTTGGTGATGGCGCCGGCGCCGTGGTGCTGGAAGCGTCCGAGACGCCCGGCATTCTTGCCAGCGACTTGCATGCCGACGGCAAGCATGTGGGCATTCTGTGTGTGCCGGGCAACGTGTCGGGTGGCCAGGTGCTGGGCCACCCACTGCTGACAATGGACGGCCAGGCCGTGTTCAAACTGGCGGTGGGCGTGCTGGATGAAGCCGCCCGCGTCACGCTGGCCAAGGCCGGCAAGACCGCCGCTGATATTGACTGGCTGATTCCGCACCAGGCCAATATCCGCATCATGCAGAGCACCGCCCGCAAGCTCAAGCTGCCGATGGACAAAGTCATCGTGACGGTAGACCAGCACGGCAACACCTCGGCCGCTTCCATTGGGCTGGCGCTCGACACGGCGGTGCGCGATGGTCGCGTCAAGCCCGGTCAGATGCTCCTGCTCGAAGGCGTCGGTGGCGGTTTCACCTGGGGTGCTGTGCTCTTGCAACTGTAGCTTCAAGTGCCAGCGCAGCCAGGTTTGTGGCCTTATTTGAACTATAACTTTGACCCTAACTGCATGAAACCTTTTGCTTTTATTTTTCCGGGCCAGGGCTCCCAGTCGGTCGGCATGCTCGATGCTTGGGGCGATCATCCGGTGGTGCTGGGAGCGCTCAAGGAAGCCTCCGATGCCTTGGACGAAGACCTTGCCAAACTCATCAAGGACGGTCCCAAGGAAGCACTGGCCCTGACCACCAATACCCAGCCTGTGATGTTGGTGGCCGCCGTGGCGGCGTACCGGGTCTGGATGGCAGAGACCGGCCTGGCGCCGAGCGCCGTGGCGGGACATTCGCTGGGCGAATATTCGGCCCTGGTGGCGGCCGGTGTGCTGACCTTGGCGCAGGCCGCGCCGCTGGTGCGCTTGCGGGCCCAGGCCATGCAGGACGCGGTGCCGGTGGGCGTGGGCGCCATGGCCGCCATTCTGGGCCTGGATGCGTCAAGCGTCATAGCGGGTTGCGCGGAAGTGACCAGCGGCTTCGGCGCCACTTCGGCCGAAGTGGTGGAGGCCGTCAATTTCAATGACCCGGCGCAAACCGTGATTGCCGGCAGCAAGGCAGCGGTCGAGCAGGCGTGCGAGCTGTTGAAGGCCAAGGGTGCCAAGCGCGCTTTGCCGCTGCCGGTGTCGGCGCCTTTTCATTCCAGCTTGATGAAGCCGGCGGCCGAGCGCCTGCGGGGAAAGCTGAAATCGGTCGATTTTTTGCCGCCCCAGATCGCGTTGATCAACAATATTGATGTGGCGGTTGAGGACGATCTCGATCGTATTCGCGACGCGCTGTACCGCCAGGCCTTCGGGCCGGTACGCTGGGTCGAGTGCGTGCAGGCGATCAAGGCGCGCGGCGTGCTGTCTTTGGTGGAATGCGGCCCCGGCAAGGTGCTGGCCGGCCTGGTCAAGCGCATTGACCCGGAACTCAGTGGCATGGCGCTGCTGGACCCGGCCAGCCTGGCAACTGTGAAAAGCGTACTGATGGGTGTTGAGCATGAATGAGATCAAATTTGAAGGACAGGTTGCCCTGGTCACGGGCGCCTCGCGCGGCATTGGCGCGGCCATTGCCCTGGAGCTGGCTACACGCGGGCTGAAGGTGATCGGGACTGCCACCAGTGATGACGGGGCGGCGAAGATTGAACAAGCCCTGGCATCCTTCCCCGGCTGTGGCGGCAGAACTCTGAATGTCAATGATGCGCCGGCAGCCGAAGCCCTGATTGAGGCGATTGTCAAACAGCATGGCGGTCTGCAGGTGCTGGTGAACAATGCTGGCATCACGCGCGACAACCTGGCCATGCGCATGAAGGACGACGAGTGGGATGCCGTGCTCGACACCAACCTGAAGGCCGTATTTCGCATGAGTCGCGCTGTGATGCGCACCATGATGAAGCAACGCTATGGGCGCATCGTCAGCATCACCTCCGTGGTGGGCGCCTCGGGCAATCCGGGGCAGGTCAACTATGCCGCGGCCAAGGCGGGGGTGGCCGGCATGACGCGCGCGCTGGCGCGTGAACTTGGCTCGCGCAACATCACGGTCAATTGCGTGGCACCGGGATTTATCGAAACCGACATGACCGCCAGCTTGCCGGAACAACAGCACAAAGCCTTGCTGGGGCAAATCCCGCTGGGCAAGCTGGGCCAGCCCGCCGACATCGCCCATGCGGTGGCGTATCTGGCGTCACCGCAGGCGGCCTACGTGACGGGGCAGGAGTTGCACGTCAACGGCGGCATGTTCATGTCATAGTCAGCCAGGGGCTGAGCGGGCGCGCTGTGTGCCGGCTGTCGGCAGCGCACAGTTTCATGTTCTGAAAACAAATCAAGCCGATTTATCCGTTCGGCAGCCGGATTGGGGAATGGCCCCGAAGCGCGGCTAAAATTGCGGATTAATTTACAACCCTCTGAGGGAACCCATGAGCGATATCGAAGCACGCGTCAAAAAAATCATTGCCGAACAACTCGGTGTGGAAGAGTCACAAGTCACCCACGAAAAAGCCTTTGTGGCTGATCTGGGCGCAGACTCCCTCGATACGGTGGAGCTGGTGATGGCTCTGGAGGATGAGTTTGGAATTGAAATTCCGGACGAAGATGCCGAGAAGATCACGACCGTACAAAACGCCATCGATTACGCCAACACGCACCAAAAAGCCTAAGGCCCGGTGCCAGCGACGCGTCAATGCGTCGTGGTGCTGAACGGGCAACTGGCTGTCCAGCGGCACAAGCCCACCAGTCTGGTCTCAGACCGTACCCGGCGGCTTGCTTTAGCTCAACTACTGACTGCAAATTTCTATGTCTCGTCGTCGCGTTGTGGTAACCGGTTTGGGTTGTATCAGCCCCGTGGGCAATACGGTGGCCGATGCCTGGGCCAACCTGCTCGCCGGGAAATCCGGTATTGATCTGATCACCAAGTTTGATGCATCGAGCTTCGCCTGCAAAATAGCGGGTGAAGTCAAGGGCTTTGACCTGGGTGCCTATATCAGCGCCAAAGAGGCGCGCACGATGGACACCTTCATTCACTTCGGCATCGCTGCGGCTTGCCAGGCAGTGGCCGATGCTGGCCTGCCCACGGGTGAAGCGCTGGAGGACGAGCTGGCCACCCGTATCGGTTGCGTGATCGGCTCGGGCATCGGCGGCTTGCCGATGATTGAAGACACGCACGCCGAGTTCATGCAGCGCGGGGCGCGTCGCATTTCGCCATTTTTCGTGCCGGCCACGATTGTCAACATGATTGCCGGTCACGTGGCGATCCGTTTCGGTTTCAAGGGACCTAATATGGCCATCGTGACCGCCTGCACCACCGGACTGCACTGCATCGGGGAAGCCGGCCGCCTGATCGAATACGGTGACGCCGATGTCGTGCTGGCGGGCGGGGCCGAGGCCACGGTGTCGCCGTTGGGGATTGGCGGTTTTGCCGCCATGCGGGCGCTCAGCACCCGCAACGATGACCCCCAAACGGCCTCGCGTCCGTGGGATCAAGATCGGGACGGTTTTGTGCTGGGCGAAGGTGCCGGTGTGATGGTGCTGGAAGAGTACCAACACGCCAAGGCCCGTGGCGCCAGAATTTACGCCGAACTGGCCGGTTTTGGCATGAGTGCCGATGCCGGCCACATGACCGCCCCCAATATGGACGGTCCGCGCCGCGCCATGCTGGGTGCCTTGCGCAATGCCGGCGTGAATGCTGATCAGGTGGATTATCTGAATGCGCACGGCACCTCCACCCCGTTGGGCGATTTGAATGAATCCAATGCCATCAAGGCGGCCCTGGGCGACCACGCGAAAAAGACCGTGGTCAACTCCACCAAGTCCATGACCGGGCACCTGCTGGGCGGCGCTGGCGGCATCGAGTCGGTGTTTACCGTGCTGGCGCTGTACCACCAGAAGAGCCCGCCCACCATCAATATCTTCAATCAGGATCCGGCGTGCGATCTGGACTACTGCGCCAATACCGCGCGCGACATGAAGATTGACGTGGCCCTGAAAAACAACTTCGGATTTGGCGGCACCAACGGCTCATTGGTTTTCAAGCGCGCGCCCTGACGTCTCCTGGACCCCTGATTCAAATCGCTCCACGCTGATCGATTCCAGCATGCACAGCGCCCCAGCCCTCAGTTATCCGGTGGGGCGTTCGCGTTTGCAGGGCTGGCTGGTGGGTTTGACGGGTCTGGCTGGCGCGCTGACGGGCCTGTTGTGGCAAGCGGCGGCAGACCCTGCCGGCTGGCGCCAAGGCCTGTTTGCCATCACCCTGCTGGGCGCTGTCATCGTGGCAGTGCGCGCCTGGCAGCGCTCGCCACCGGGGCGCTTGTGCTGGGACGGGCAGGCCTGGAGCTGGCTCAGTGTTGACCACTCGGTCTCTGGGCTGCTGGCGGTGCACCTTGATTTGCAGTTTGTTTTGCTCCTGAGCCTGCGTCCCGAGCGCGGCGCCCGGATCTGGCTGTGGCCCGAGCGCAGCGCGGAGCTCGCAGCCTGGAACGCCTTGCGGCGGGCGGTCTTTTCACGTGGCAGTGCGGGCCAATCCTTGGACGCCCGCGTGGATAGCGATTGGGCAAGGCCGGTAAAGTCGTGAGCGCCGGCTCAAGCCCACCCCCGTTGCGCACGCCGAGCGGCGCCAGCGATAGCGACGTGATGCTGGTGGAGCGGGCCGTGGCCGGGGACCAGGGCGCTTTCGAGCTGCTCGTCATCAAGTACCAGCGCCGGATTCAGCGCCTGATTGGCCGCATGGTGCGCGATGTCGATCTGGTGGAAGACATCGCCCAGGAGACGTTCATCCGGGCCTACCGGGCCTTGCACCAGTTTCGCGGCGACGCCCAGTTCTACACCTGGCTGTACCGCATCGCGGTCAATACCGCCAAGAAGTTCTTGCTTGAACTCAAACGCGATCCGACCGTGTCGGAGAACGCCTTCAAATCCAGCGAGGACGGCGATGAAACTTATCTGGCCGGAAACGAACCAATATCCGATGAGACGCCGGAATCAGTGCTGGCTGCCAAGGAGGTCGCTGCCGCAGTCAACGCCGCCTTGGATGCTTTGCCGCAAGACTTGCGGCAGGCGCTGACTTTGCGGGAAATTGAAGGCCTAAGCTATGAAGATATTTCTGAAGTGATGAATTGCCCGATAGGCACGGTTCGCTCCCGCATTTTCCGCGCACGGGAAGCGATTTCAGCCAAAGTCAAGCCGATGCTGGAAAAGCAGACCGGCAAGCGCTGGTGACACAGAGTGAAGCGGATGAGACTGGAAACGATGATGCAAGAAGCGGCGAGTCATGGTGAACTTGTATCGGCCCTGGCTGATGGACAGTTGCGCGGCGAGGAGTTCGCCCGCACGGTCGAGACGGTCAGCACGGCTGAAGAGGCCCGTTTAACCTGGCATGTCTATCATTTGGTGGGCGATGTCATGCGCTCTGGCGGCGCCCTGAGCAGCGCGCGCGACGCTGCTTTTGTGCAGCGTCTGAAACTTGCCTTGCAG
>JAKFXU010000406.1 GCA_021731215.1 Rhodoferax sp. | reverse complement strand
TTGCTGCGCCTGCGGTGTCGGAACTGGCGCTCAAGTTTGCGCCGCGTGATTACCTGATGCTGGCCATCTGGGGTATTTTGTTGGTTGGCAGCCTGTCGGGCGGCTCGCTGGCCAAGGGCATTTTCGCCGGCGCCCTGGGGGTGCTGATTGGTTCCGTGGGCCTGGACCCCATGACGGCCGAGTCGCGCTTTACCTTTGGCAGCCTGCAGCTCACGGCGGGGATATCGTATGTGGCGGCCATGATTGGCTTCTTTGGGGTCGCCGAGGTGCTGGTGCAGTTGCATGAAATGAAGCTCAAGGCTGTCAAGCAGGATGTCAGCAAGATCATTCCGTCCTGGAGTTTGGTCCGTAAATACCTGCCCTTGGCAAGCCGTACATCGGCCATCGGTGTGGTGGTGGGAGCCTTGCCCGGTGCCGGCGGCGACATCGCCGCCCTGATGGCCTATGACCACGCCAAACGCAGCGTCAAGAACCCGTCGCGGCCGTTTGGCGAAGGCGCCTACGAGGGCCTGGTGGCGCCCGAGTCGGCCAACAACGCAGCGGTCCCGGGAGCCTATATTCCCATGCTGACGCTGGGCATTCCAGGCGATGCCGTGACTGCCGTGATCATTGGTGCGATGTACATCCACGGGCTCAAACCCGGACCGATGCTGATGATCGAAACGCCGCACCTGTTCTGGTTCCAGGTCGGTGCCTTGACACTGGCCAACTGCTTCTTGCTGATTTTTGGCCTGACCGGCATCAAGCTATTTGCCAAGATTGTCGAGACCCCCAAGCCGATTTTGTTGCCGCTGATCCTGGTGTTGTCGGCCGTGGGGGCATACGCCATCAACAACAACCCGGTCGATGTGTACTGGATGCTGGCTTTTGGCGTGATCGGCTACTTTCTAAAAATGTATGGCTTTCAAGTCGGTCCGGTTATTCTGGGCATGATTCTGGGGCCGCTGATGGATCGGTCCTATCGGCAAGCCATGATTTCCGCAGAAGGCAAGGTGGGCCAGTTCGCGGGCGAGTTTTTCACCTCGCCTCTGTCCCTGATCATCCTGCTGGCACTGACCTTCACCATTGTGAGCCAAACCAGGTGGTGGCAACGGTGGCGTGGGCGCGCTTGAGGCCAAGGGTGGTGCAAAATTGCAGTCGAAGGCGTTGGCCTGTGTCGCTTAACCTTATCCGGAGAACAGACCATGTTGGCAACCCCTAATTTGACCCAAACCAGCGGCGCCGACCGCGAACAGATCGCGCAAGGGCTCAATCCACTGGGTCTCGAAGGCCTGGAGTTCATCGAGTACGCCACCTCAAAACCGCAAGCGCTAGGTCAAGTGCTGGAGATCATGGGCTTTCGGCCAGTGGCGCGTCATCGCTCGCGTGAGGTCTTGTTGTACCGCCAGGGCGACATCAATGTGATCGTCAATGCCCACGCCAATGGACGGGTGTTGACCGAGAAGCCGGTGCTGGCAGCGATCGCGTTGCGCGTGCGCGATGCCGCTGCCGCCTACCGCCACGCGCTCGATCACGGCGCCTGGGCCGTGCCGACCCGGGTGGAGGTGATGGAGTTGAATATTCCCGCCATCCACGGCGTGGGCACCAGCCGCATCTACTTCGTCGACCGGCACCGGGAATTTTCCATTTACGACGTGGATTTCACCCCCATCCCCACGGTCGATCAGCATCCGAGCGCGATTGCCGGACTGCACTTTTTTGGCGTCGTTCAGTACATTGGCAACGACCGCACCGAGGACTGGACCGAGTTTTACCGCGCGCTGTTTGGCTTTACCGACCTGCCCGCCGAGCAGCGCTTTGGCATTCTGCCCAAGGGGCGCATCCTGCGCAGCCCGTGCCCGGCGGCGTCGCGTTTTTACATCCAACTGATTGAGCCTGAAGCCGGCGTGCTGGATGTGGAAGATGACGAGGGCCTGCAACGCATCGGCCTGGGCTGCGCCGACGTGCTGCAAGCGGTGGCCGAGCTTAGCCAGCGGGGCGCGGAGTTTATCGAATCAGGCAGCGTTCACACCGAGGGCCGCGGCGCCTTGACCAAAACCTGGATGGGCGGCGTAAGTTTTGAGCTCGTTCACAACCAGCGCGGCTGAGCACCATGAGCCATTACAGCGGAAACATCGACGATTTCGGGATGGACTCGATCTCGCTGGCGGGGCCCCTCGAAGCCCGGCTCAAGGCGGTGCGGGAGGCCGGTTTCACCCAGATCATGCTGGCCGCCACCGACCTGGTGGGTCACCCCGACGGCCTGGAGGCGGCCGTGGCGGCGGTGCGTGCCAGCGGTTTGCGCGTCACCGGCTTTCAGACCTTGCGCGATTTTGAAGGCTTGTCAGGACCCCTGCACGCTTACAAGATTGACATTGCCAAATCGATGCTGGAGATGTGTCAGGCGCTCGATTGCCGTCTGCTGCTGGTTGGCTCATCGACGCTCAAGCAAGCCAGTGGCGAAACCCCTGCCCTGACCAGGGACCTGCGCAAACTGGCGATGCTGGCGATCCCGATGAATATCCGAATCGCTTATGAAGCTTGCTCGCAGGGGCGCACCATCCATGCATTCCCGCAGGCCTGGGACCTGGTTTGCCAGGCCGACATGCCCAATCTGGGCTTGGGCCTTGACTCCTCTCAAATGTTCGCAGCAGCCACCTCGCTTGAGGAGCTCGATATGCTCGACCCCGACAAATTGTTTCTGGTGCAACTGGCCGACTTCATGTGGACCGAGGCCAGTTCGGTCGAGGAGCGCATCGCCAGCGCCCACCATTTTCGCGTTTTCCCCGGGGAAGGGGAACACAGCGACGCCCTCGCGGCATTGGTGACCCAGCTTCATGGCCTGGGTTATCGCGGTGACTACAGTTTTCAAGTGTTCAATCACGACTACCGGCAGATGCCCCTGCCCAGCGTGGCCCAGCGCGCCCGGCGCGCAGCCCTTTGGCTGGGTGAGAACGTATTGCAACGCTCCGTGCCGCTGCCCAACCAGATCCGCTTGAAACATTCAACAGCTACTTGATTTACCGATCAGATCCGGCCCCTCCCATGCGCAGCATATTTGAAGGTTTTTTAACCACCTCTGAAGTTCTGGAAGCTTTGAGTGAGCGCAATTTCATCGAAGCCATGCTGCGTTTTGAGGCCGCCCTGGCACGCGCGCAGGCCAGCGTCGGCCTGATCCCGGAAGCGGCAGCCCAGTCCATCATCGGCACCTGCAAGATCGAATTATTTGATGCGCCCAAAATCGTGCGCGAAAGCATTCGGGCCGGCAGCATCGCGATCCCGCTGATCGACAGCCTCAAGGAAACTGTGGGCCTTTTCAACAAAGAGGCCACCGGTTTTGTCGGCTTGGGCAGCAGCAGCCAGGATGTGATCGATACCGCGCTGGCCTTGGTCACGCGCGACGCGCTCATCCTGATTGAAGCCGATATCGACAAGGCGGTGGCTGCGCTGCTGGCACTGGCCGGGCGTCATGCGGCCGATCCAGTACTGGCACGCACGCTGATGCAACCGGCGTCGGTCACCAGCTTTGGTCTGAAGTGTGTCGGCTGGGCGGCGCCGCTGGTGCGCAGCCGGCAACGCCTGCAAACCAGCGCCAGCAACGCCTTGAGCCTGCAATTGGGGGGCGCTGTGGGCACGCTGGCTCAAATGAAGAAAAATGGCAACGATTTGGGGCCGCAGATCACGGCCCTGATGGCGACCGATTTAAAGCTGCGAGCCCCCACCCTGGCCTGGCATACGCAGCGCGATGAATGGGTCGCGCTGGGTTGTGAACTGGGGCTGCTGGTGGGTAGCCTGGGGAAAATGGCCAAAGACATTGCGCTGATGGGCCAGTATGAAGTGGGCGAACTGGCCGAGCCACTTGAGACCGGACGTGGCGGCGCATCGACAACGATGCCGCACCAACGCAAGCAATTGGCCAGCATGGTGGCGCTGGCCGCCGCCCAGCGCACACCGCAACGGGTCGCCGCCCTGCTGGCAGCGATGCCGCAGGAACACGAGCGCGCCCTGGGCAATTGGCAGGCTGAACTGGCCGAATGGCCGTCGCTGCTGATGTCGGCGCATGGTGCCGCGCAGGCCATGGCCCAGGCGCTGCCCGGTCTGCAGCTGGATACGCAGCGCATGCGGGCCAACCTGGACGCGCTGCGGGCGACTCTGCCAGCCAAGGTCGCTGATGAATGGTTCAACCCGGCTCTGGCCCAGCATGCGGCCGAATTGACACACAGACAAGTCAAAGCCCTGGCGCTGCTTAACCAACCAACATAAGAAAAATATTTTCCATCGCCCGCCGGACCCTTGCACGCTCATGCTCACCCGCATCTATTCCGACATTTTTTTGCAGTACTTTTTTGGAGCCTTCTGGTTTTCCAGCGCCTGAGTTCGTTTCTTTCTCAACCGTCAGTTTTATCAACAATCTGGAGAAATAAAATGAACTTTGCACTTGCTGAAGAGCAAAAAATGATGATCGCGACCGTACGCCGCTTCATCGCCGAGGAACTGCAGCCCCTGGAAGATGAAGTCGAGCAACAAGGCTTTTTGGCGCCCGACAAGGCCAAAGCCATCCATGAAAAATCGAAGGCGCTGGGCCTGTATGCAATGAACATCCCGGAACAATTCGGCGGTGGGGGCTTGAGCGCACTGGACACCATGCTGCTGGAAGAGCAGTTCGGCCACACCACCGACATCCTGATCCGCCGCGCCTTTGGCAATGTGTACGAGGTCTTGCTGGCCGCCCAGGGGGCACAAATTGAGCGCTGGCTGACACCTGCCGTGCGCGGCGAGCGGGTCTGCTCGATCGCCATCACCGAAGCGGGCGCTGGCTCGGACGCCGCCGGCATCAACACCCGCGCAGTCAAGACGCCAGAGGGCTGGTGCCTTTCAGGAGCGAAGCATTTCATCAGCGACGGCGAGGTGTCCGATTTTTTTATCGTGTCCGCCCTGACCGGAACGCAAGACAGCAAAAAGGAAATTTCCCTGTTCCTGGTGGACAAGGGTCTGCCCGGCTTCACGCTCGGCAAGGATCAGAAGATGATGGGCCTGCGCGGCACCAGCCACCTGGAACTGTGGTTTGACAATGTGCTGCTGGAACCAGTGGCTCTGCTGGGTGACGAGGGCAAGGGCCTGGCGCAGGCGCTCGGCGTGTTGGGCCGGGTGCGGCTGGCCCAGGTCGGGGCGCGCGCGGTCGGCAAGGCCAGCCACGTGCTGCAGTTGATGGTGGATTATGCCGCGCAACGCAAGCAGTTTGGCAAACCGATTGCCGACTTTCAGTTGGTGCAGCAGATGCTGGCTGACAGCGTGATCGAGATCAACTCGGCCCGGCTGATGGTGTTGCACGCAGCCTGGATGATCGACCAGGGGCTGGACGCGCGTGACTGGATTTCAATGGTGAAGGTGCAAGCCGCCGAGACCCTGGGCCGCGTTACCGACCGCGCGGTTCAGGTGTTTGGCGGCATGGGTTTTTGCAAGGAACTGCCGATTGAGCGCTACTACCGCGATGCGCGCATTTACCGCATTTTTGATGGCACCTCGGAAATTCACCGCACCGTGATCGCGCGCAGTGTGGTCAAGCGCGGCGCCGCCCTGTTTGACGTCAACGCCTGAGGCGCACTGGTCAGCTCCACAGCGTGACATGCGGGGCTAGCCAGAGCAGCACGCTGAGGGTAAAGAATGAGGCCACCGTGGTAACCAGCAAGGCAGCCGCACTCAAACTCTCCTGTCCGTAGCTCTGGGCCAGGATCGGATAGATGCCCATCATGGGCATGGCAGCCATCAGCACGGCGGCCATGCGCAGCGTGGGGTCCATCGCGGGCAGACCCAGAAGAGGCAGCACGAACACGGCCAGCAGCACGGCCAGCGGGTGAAAAATCAGCTTGCCAACCGCGATCGGCGTGATTTGTGGCCCCATGCCCCGCATCGACAATCCGACCAGCGCGCCGCCAATGACAAACAGCGAGAGGGCGCCGCTGGACAGGGCAAACAGGTTGATGGTTCGTGCCACTGGCTCCGGTAATTTCCAACCCATGAGGGAGACGGTCAATCCTGCGACCAGACCCATGATCAGCGGATTGGAGACCAGTCGGGCCAGCGACTGGCCCAGCACACGGTACCACTGCCCGGCGTCACCGCGTCCGCGCTCAGCCAAGGCCAGCAGCAGCGGGATAACGACCACGTTTTCCACCACCATGTTAAGGGCCAGCGCGACGCCCGCAACCGGGGGTAGGGTCAGCACCAGAATCGGGTAACCAACAAAACCACTGTTCGAGCACGTCATGCCCATCACATAGACCGCACTGGTGCTCGGACTCAGACCGGCGACGCGCCGACACCAGAGCAAACCCAGGCCGATCACGAGCAACGAACCGGCCAGGTAGGCCAGCACATAGCTGACGTTGAGAATCTCGCCAATATTGCGCTGGGCCAGGGCATTGAACAGCAGCGCTGGCAACGCCAGCGTGATCACGAACTTGCCCAGCACGCGCATGTCGGCCTTGGCAAACAGGCCCAGACGGGTCGTCAGGTAGCCCAGGGCGATGGTGATGTAGATGGGACCGGTAATGGCCAGGATGTCGAGCATGGGCAGGTTTGGTGAAAAGGCGACTATGCGCCGGTGCCAATCGCGGCATGACGCCGCCGTTCATCCGGCGTGCTCGGCTGCCACGGCGTCACGACGCAGCGGCTGGCGCAGGCATGGGCCAGTTGGTCCAGCAGCTTGAGAATAAGGCCGCCATGGACGTTGCCGGAAAAGTTGGCGCTATCGGGCGTCATCAGCCATGGGCAAAGCCCACCAGCACGGTGATGAAGACCGAAACAAAGATGCTGACGATGCGAAGCAGCATGCGGCAGTTAAATCACGCAGTCCGGGCCGTCTGCTTCCAGCCTTTGGGCAAACCCGCTTCGGGCGTCATGCCGTAGATTGGCTCGCCCGGCAGGCCGGCCATCAGGGGGGCGCGCGCCGCGATGATTTTTTCGATATCGACGCCGGTCGTGACGCCCATGGCCTCGAACATGAACACCAGGTCTTCGGTCACCACGTTGCCCGAGGCGCCGGGCGCGTAGGGGCAGCCGCCCAGGCCACCGAGCGAGGCATCGAAGGTGCGCACGCCGACGTCATAAGCCGCCAGGCAGTTGGCCAGGCCCAGACCGCGCGTGTTGTGCATGTGGGCGGCACCCGTTTTATCGCCAATGGCGGCGCGCACCTTGTTAAACAGACGCCGCACCTGGGCCGGGTTGGCCATGCCGGTGGTGTCTGACAAGCCGGCTTCTTCGGCCCCGGCTTCGATGCAGCCGGCAGCGGTCCAGACCACATCCTCGTCCGTGACTTCACCCTGGATGGTGCAGCCGAAGGCGGTGGAAATGCCGGCCTCGATCTTCACGCCCGGGGCGATCTGGTCGCGCAGGCGCACGATGGCGCGCACTTCCTCCATCATTTCTTCACGCGTCTTGCGCACATTGGCCATCGAATGGGCGGCACTGGCCGACACGGGGATAGTGAGCTTGTGCACCCCGGCCTTAAGCGCCGCTTCGGCACCGCGCAAGTTCGGCACCAAGGCCATGACCGTGACGCCCCGGTGCGTGAGTGCGTGGCGCACCACCTCGGCGGCGTCCGCCATTTGCGGCAGGTGTTTGGCCGGCACAAAAGAGCAAACCTCAATTTCACGCAGGCCGGCCGCTACCAGGGCGTCGATCCAGCGGAACTTGTCGGCGGTCGGCATGGTGGCTTTAACCGACTGCAGACCGTCGCGCGGTCCGACTTCGCTGATCAGGACGTCGGGGGTATTGGGCATTTTGGACATGGTGTTATTGCCTATAGATTCGACACTGAACGCAACTCGTCAGGCGTGGTGTTGGGAAAACCAAAGAACTCCAGGTACGCCGGTATTTGCTCAAACAGCATGTCGGAGCCCACCTGAATGCGGCAACCGCGGGTCTGGGCCGCCTTCAAAAAAGCAGTCATCTCGGTCTTCATCACCACTTCGCCCACGAAAGTTGACGGGTCGATGCGGGACATGTCGATGGGCAATGGATCGCCTTCGTTCATGCCCATGGGCGTGGCGTTGACCACCAGGTCAAAGCCTGCGGGGTCGTTCAAGCCGGTGCGAACCGTCATTTGGGGATAGTGCTGCATCAAGCGCTGGGCCAAGACAGTTGCCGACTCGCCATGGATATCGAACAGGTCGATCTCCAGCACACCGGCAGCCGCCAGCGAAGCGGCGATGGCCGAGCCGACGCCGCCGCTGCCCACCACCAGGGCACGGGCCCCCTTGAGCATCAAGCCCTTGCGCAGCAAACCCCGCACAAAACCCTCGCCATCGAACATATCGCCTTGCAAGCGACCCTCAGGGCTCAGCCGCACCGCGTTGCACGAACCGGCAATGGCGGCCGTGGGCAACACCTCGTCGACCAGGCCGACGGTGCTGACCTTGTGCGGCATGGTGATGAGGGCGCCCCGCATGTTTTTGAGCTTGAACACGGCGCGCAGAAAATCCGGGTAGTCCTGCGCCTGGCAGGCCATCGGCACCACGACGGCGTTGATGCCTGCCTTCTCAAACCAGGGGTTGTAGATCAGCGGTGCCTTGAAGGCGTGCGTCGGGTAGCCGATGTGCGCGATCAGCTCAGTGTTGCCGTTGATCATTTTTTTGCCGCTTGTGCCGCAGACACACCGGCGCGCAGCCCCAGCAGGTAGCTGTCGACGCCAAAACCACAAATCTGGCCCTTGACGATCTCGCCAAACACCGACACGTGCCGGAAGGCCTCGCGGGCGTGAATATTGGACATGTGCAACTCGACAATCGGACAAGTCAGGATCGCCAGCGCATCGCGGATGCCGTAGCTGTAATGGGTCCAGGCGCCGGCGTTGATCAGCACCGCGTCCACGCCGTCCTGGTAGCCCTGGTGAATGCGCTCGCACATTTCGCCTTCGCTGTTGGTCTGGAAGCTTTCCACTTCCACCCCCAGCTCTTGGCCCAGCGCGTTCAGGCTGGCATTGATTTCTTCCAGCGTGATGGTGCCGTATTGCAGCGGATCACGTTTGCCGAACATGTTGTGGTTGATGCCGTGAAGCATGAGAATTTTCATGATGTTTTGATTCGGGTTAATTTCAATCGGAGCGCAGCTCAATGACTTGGCCGGTGTTGGCGGCCTGGGCAATGGCTTCGGTGATGCGCAGGTTCAAGAGGCCATCGCGCGCGCTGACCAGCGGCTGCGCCTCGCCCCGAACCACGGCGCCGAAGTGTTCGAGCTGGTGCTTGAGCGGGTCGTCGCGCACCATGCCGACCACGCCGACCTCGAATTCCTTCCACCAGGAACGATCTTCGGGGCGCGGATAGGTTTTGAGGCGCATGGTTGGCACCGACAGGCTGCCATTGGTGCCGGTGATCACATAGCAGTCTTCGTCGTCGTAGCTCGAGTAGGCCTTGTTTTCCTGCGAGGTCTGCTCCCAGCTGCGCGGGCAGGCGGCGGTGTCGGACAGCAAGAAGGCGCCCAGCACACCACTGGCAAAGCGCAGGTTGATAGCGACCGTGTCTTCCACCGGGAAGCCGCGTGTGGTATTCGAGGAAAAAGCCTGCACCGCGACGATGTCGCCACACAGCATGCGCAGGTTATGCACCTCGTGGATCATGTTCATCAGGATCGGTCCGGCGCCGACTTCACGCCGCCAGGGCGCCTCCGCGTAATAGCGATCAGGCTTGAAAAAGGTGGCGCTGCCCATGACCGCCACCAGTTGGCCAAGCTTGCCGGAATCGACCACCTCTTTGGCCTTGGCCATGATCGGGCTGTGGGCACGGTGGTGACCAATCAGCACCCTGGCGCCGGTCTCAGCCACGACTTTGACCAATTGCTCGCCCTGCGCCACGGTGGTGGCGATCGGCTTTTCCAGCAGGATGGGCAGACCGGCTGCAATGCACTGCAGGGCTTGCGGTACGTGCAGTTGATTGGGCGTAGCGAGGATCAGTCCGTCGGGGCGGTTCGTGGCGAGCAGTTCTTCGAGGGTTTTGTACAGCGGAACGCCGGCTTTGGCGGCCACGGCCACGGCGGCGGGTGACGGATCAACAATGGCAGACAGTGCACAGCTCGGGCTGTTCAAGGCCACGCCCACGTGGGCCTGGCCGATGTAGCCGGCGCCGGCAACGGCGATGCGGGTTTTATTACTCATGTCAGTGCTATTGAAATGTCAAGCCCAGGCTTGGGGCGCGCGATTGAACGGGGGGAAAGAAAATGAGAGAAGGCATCACCTGTGCGGACGTGTGCCACCGCAGGTGATGCTTGGGCTTGCTTTACTTGCTGCGCGCCTTGGCCAGCTCGCTTTGGATTTCCTGGACGACCTCCTGCCCCACCGACACCGCGTACTTGGCAATCACCGGGCGCATCTTGTCGCGCAGCTTGTCCATCTCGGCGGCGGGCAGCTCGTTGACCTGCATACCGGCCTTCTTGAGTCCGTCAAGCGCCGTGCCGGCGGCGTCACGGGCCACCTGGCGCTGGTATTTACCGGCTTCCACGGCGGCGTCGCCCAACAGTTTCTTCTCGTCGCCGGTCAATGTGTCCCAGAACTTCTTGCTGATGATGACGGACTGCGGGTTATAGACGTGGTTGGTGATGGTGAGGTACCTCTGAACTTCATTGATTTTGTTGGACAGGATCACGGAGAACGGGTTTTCGTGGCCGTCAATCGCCTTCGACTCCAGTGCGCCATAGACCTCGGGGAAGGCCATGGGCGTGGGATTGGCATCCAATACCCTAACCCAGTCCAGGTTGATCGGATTGGGGATCACGCGGATTTTCAGGCCGGCGAAGTCGGCGACCGTGTTGAGGGGGCGCTTGCTGTTGGTCATATTGCGAAAGCCAAGCTCCCAGTAGGTCAGGCCCACGATGCCTTTTTCCTGCAACCTGTCATGCATTTTCTTGCCGAACGGACCATCGACCACGGCGTCGGCTTCTCTGCCGTTGGCAAACAGGAAGGGAAAGTCAAAAATGGCAAATTCCTTCACCTGGCTGGCCAGAATGCCCGAGTTCATTGACACCATTTCAAGCGTACCGCCCTGCAGGGCCGACACGTTGGGTGCATCGCCGCCCAGCACGCCGCCAGGAAACATATTGACCTTGATCTTGCCGCCGGACTTGGCCGTGACAATTTCAGCGAACTTTTCCATGCCCATCACAATGGGGTGGCCCTTGGGGTTCTGCGTGGCGAACTTGAGCGTGCGCTCCTTGATGTCCTGCGCGCTGGCCACACCGAAAGCGGCCATGGCAGCGACGGCCACCAGAGTTTTGATCGTCAGACGTTTCATTTTGTCTCCTTGAAAAAATTTAACAGTACGCAAACAGGAAGGGGCGGAACGTGGCGTACCATGCACGCCCCGCACTTTGGAAATCAAATCAGATCAGCCATAGAACCAGCGGGCGGGCACCATGACGATCTGCGGGAACAGCACCAGCAGGAACATGACCGCAAACTGCGCCGCCATGAAGGGCCAGATCCCCTTGGTCACCTCGTCCATGCTGATCTTGCCCACACCGGCGACGGTGTTGAGCACGGTGCCTACCGGCGGGGTAATCAGGCCGATGGCGTTGTTGATGATGAACAACACGCCAAAGTAAACGGGGTCGATGCCTGCCGCGTTCACAAGCGGCATCAGCACCGGGGTCAGGATCAGGATGGTGGGCGTCATGTCCATCGCCGTACCCACCACCATCACCAGCACCATCATGGCCAGCATCAGCAGCTTGGGGCTGTCGAGCAGCGGTTGCAGCAGGGTGACTACCTGATCCGGCAACTGCGCCACCGTGATCAGCCAAGCCGAGACCATGGCCGCCGCCACCAGGAACATGATCACCGCCGTGGTCTTGGCTGCCGCCAGGAACAGGCCGTACAACTGGTTGAGCTTGAGCTCCTTGTAGACCAAGACCGAGATCAGCAACGCGTAAACCGCCGCCACGACCGCCGCTTCGGTGGGCGTGAACACGCCGAACTTCAGTCCAACGATCACGATCACCGGCAGCACCATCGCAAAACTGGTTTCCTTGAAGGCGGCGAACACCTCCGCGCGCGACTTGCGCGGCGGCACTGCAACCGTCTCCTTGCGTGCGACGTACCACCAGGTGAACCACAAGGCCGCGCCGAGCATGAGCCCAGGTGCGATGCCAGCCATGAACAGCTTGGAAATCGATACGTTGGCGGCCACGCCAAAGATCACGAAGGCGATGCTAGGCGGAATGACGGGAGCGATGATGCTGGCCGAAGCCAGCAGGCCGGCCGAGCGTGCCTTGTCGTGGCCGGCCGCCACCATCATGGGCAACAGCAGCGCGGACAGGGCCGCTGCATCGGCCACGGCCGAGCCGGAGAGCGCCGCCATGATCACGGCAGCCACAATCGCCACATAGCCCAGCCCTCCCTTGACGTGTCCCACCAGCGCCAGGGCAAAGTTGACGATGCGGCGTGACAAACCGCCCGCGTTCATGATTTCGCCAGCCAGCATGAAAAAGGGTACCGCCAGCAGCGGGAAGCTGTCGGCACCGTTGATCACGTTTTGCGCCAGAATTTGCGCATCAAACATGTCCAGATGCCACATCAGCGCGGCACCGCACAGCAGCAGGGAAAAAGCGATGGGAATGCCCAGCGCCATGGCGCCCAGCAGCGAACCCAGGAAAATGGCGATGGTCATTTGAACCCCTTGAGGGACTTGGGGTCACCGTGCGGCATGTCGACGGTTTCGCGGATGCCAACCAGCTCACCATCCGACAGTTGTCCGGTCAGCAGACGCCAGAAGTCGCTGAGCAAGATCACAGCGCCGGAGACCGCAAACACCAGGCCACAGCCGTAAAAAATGGCCATCGACACTTCCATCGCCGCACTGGTGGAGTCCCAGTTGATCCTGACCTGTGCCAGCGTGCCTTCAAAGATCAGCCAGCACACAAAGATCATGAGCACATGGCCCACCACCAGACAAACCTTCTTGCCCAGGACGGGCAGCCGTGCCACCAGCATGTCGGTGCCCAGATGCCCGTGCTCATGGAGTGCCACGATGGCCCCCAGGAAAGTGAGCCAGACGAACAGCCAGCGCGAGAGTTCTTCGGACACCGCGATACCGGAGTTGAAGGCGTAGCGCAGCACCACGTTGGTGAACACCAATACCACCATCAGTGCCAGGCTGGCAGCCATCAGCCAGGACAAGGCCCGGCAGTACTTATCTATCAGTTTGTGGATCACATTCTCTCTCCTTCAGGATCAATATTCGATAATGTACGAACTAGTTCGTTTTTTATGAATCGGTATTTACCCTTGTATGGCGGTGCCCCCTGACGAATCTCAGGCGCGAACGAAACGCACAATCATCTCGGTGATGCTGTTGCGGCGCGCCGCAACAGCTTGTGGCGAGCGCGTGTCGTTCTTAAAGATCAGGCCGAAGGTGTGCTGATTCGAGACATTGAAGAAAGTCAGCGCCGAAATCGAGGCGTGAATGTCGATCGGCTCCAGCCCAGGTCGGAACACGCCCTGCGCCACACCGCGGTCGTACAGCAGCCGAATCGCCTGGATGGCGGGCACATTGAGCTGCTGGATGCTCTTGCTTTGCGCCAGGTACGCGCCGCGCTCCATGTTCTCGGTCATCACCAGGCGGATGTAGTCCGGGTTGCCATGGTGGTGATCGAAAGTAAATTCCACCAGCCGCTGCAAGGCCGCCTCGGGCGCCAGGTCCTCCAGATGCAGCTCGGCTTCGATTTTCCGCATGCGACGGTAGGATTCTTCCAGCACGGCCACATACAGGCCCTCCTTGCTGCCGAAGTAGTAGTAAATCATGCGCTTGCTGGTGCGCGTGGCGGCTGCAATTTCGTCGATGCGCGCGCCGCTCAGGCCCTTGTTGGCGAACTCCGTGGTGGCGACCTCCAGAATGCCGGCCATGGTGCGGGCCGGATCGTTGGTGCGGGACACCGGTGAAGCCTTGACCGCAGTCTTGGTTGTGCGCGCGGAATGTACTAACTCGTTCATTCGCGAAGTATAGAGCGCTATCGAACGACAGGGAAGTAGCCATCCGCAGAGCTTGCATAGCGCACCATGGACCGTTGTTCACACCAGCGCAACGCTCAGCCTGGCGATCACCGCGCGGGTATCGGGGCGTACTCCGCGCCACCAGGCAAAGGCTTCGGCCGCCTGCTCGGCCAGCATGCCGACCCCGTCGGCCAGCCGCTTCACGCCGGCGTTTTGTGCCAGGCGCAAGAATGGCGTCAGGCCCTTGCCATAGGCCAATTCATAAGCCAGTCCACAGTTGGCAAAGACCGTGGCCGGCACCGGTGGCAGTTCGCCGCGCAGACTGGCCGAAGTGGCGTTGAACACCACGTCAAAGGTTTGACCGTCCAGATCAGCGTAGCTGCAGCCCAGCACCTGGCCCGGCGCCGCGCCCTGCTTGGCAGCGATGGCGGCCAGTTCAAGGGCTTTCTCAAGCGAGCGGTTGCAAATCACCAGCCGATCCGGTTGCTGTGCCAGGAACGGCAACAGCGCGCCACGGGCGGCCCCCCCGGCGCCCAGCAGCAGCACGCGGCGCCCCTTCAGCTGGCGCTGCAGATTATGGGTCACATCACGCACCAGCCCGACACCGTCAAAGTTCTCGGCCAGTACCTGCGCGCCTTCAAACTTCAAGGCATTCACCGCCCCGGCCAGTTGTGCCCGCTCGGAGCGCTCGGTGGCATAGGCAAAGGCATCAAGCTTGAATGGCGCGGTCACATTCATGCCTTTGCCTGCGGCGGCGCGGAAGGCGTCAACGGCACCGGCAAAGCCCCCCAGCGGCGTTTCAAGCAGGGTGTATTCCATGTCCTGCCCGGTGGCCTGGGCGAACATGCCGTGGATCAAGGGCGATTTGCTTTGCTGGATGGGGTTGCCAATGACGGCATATCGGTCGGTCATGCTGGCACCTCCGCATACAGCACGCCATCGCGCTCCATGACATCGATATCGTCGGCACTGAAGCCCAGGCTGGCGGCAATGTCGCGGTTGTGCTGGCCCATACTGGGTGCCACGCAGGTGGGCGAGGTATCGCATTCGGAGAATCTGAACGGCAGATTCGGCATTCTTATTTTTCCCAGCAGCGGGTGCTCCTGCTCGATCACCATGTTGCGCGCCTGAATCTGCGGGTCGGCCAGCACTTCGTCAATCCCTTGCACCCGGGCAGCGGGCACGTCAATCGCGTCCAGCGCGGCCAGGCACTGGGCCACGCTGCGCCCCGACACCCAGGCTTTGGCCAGCGCCAATATTTCAAGGCGGTTCTGGTTGCGCCCGTCGGCGCTGTAAAAACGGGTATCCGCCGCCAGCGCTTCACCACCGACAACCATGGCAAAGCGTTTCCAGGCGTCGTCCACCTGCGCCGCAATCACCAGGTGGCCGTCGCTGGCGGTGAAGACGCCGTACAGGGTGCTTTGGGGCATGTCGTGCCCGGTTTGCTGCGGAATTTCCTTGCCGCCCGAGAGCGTGTAGCACTGCACCGCATAGTCGTGCATGGACACCAGGCAGTCGTACAAGGACAGGTCAATATGCTGGCCTCGGCCCGACTTGACGCGCCCCAGCAGCGCCGCACACACGGCTGCCACACCGTGGATGCCGGCATACATGTCGCCTAGCGAGACGCGCAGCAGCGGCGGCGTGCTGCCGGGCTCGCCCACCATGGCCATGATGCCGCTCTTGGCCTCGGCAATCAGGCCGAAACCGGCGCGGTGCGCGTCCGGGCCGGTGTGGCCGTAGGCCGAAATTGAACAGTACACCAGACCGGGGTTGCGCCGGGACAGCTCCTCGTAGCCCAGGCCCAGTTTTTCGAGCGCGCCGGGACGGTAGTTCTCCACAAACACATCGGCCGTGTCGGTCAGCTTGTGCATCAGCGCCAGGCCACGCGGGTCACGCAGGTTGATGCACAAGCCTTGCTTGCCCATGTTCTGCTGCAAGAAGTAGCCACTCTGGCCCTGGATGAAATAGGCATGGGCCCGGCCCGGATCGCCCGCTTTGGGACGCTCGACCTTGATCACCTCGGCCCCCAGCGCCGCCAGGCAGCGCGACAGGTAAGGCCCGGCCAGAAAGTGGCTGTAGTCGATGACGCGAAAGCCGGCCAGCGGCAGCGCTTGAGTTGGTTTGGCTGGTGTTGAATTAGTCATAAAAATAAGTTGACCCTGTTATTTCCGTCCCTCCCGGCGACCGCCGGTACCCCTGAATTCTTCAAGCCGCCTGCGGCCTTTTGGGGACCATCAGGCGGTGCTCGCCCTTTTGCACCACCTGCCCCTGCTGGTTGATCAGTTCGGCCGGCATCACCACGATGCCCCAGCCCGGCTTGCTGTTGGAGGCGCGCAGGCTGCCGACGCGAAACTTCACGTGCAGCACATCGTTGATCTTGATCGGCAGCAGAAAGTCCCAGGTCCAGCCCAGTGACATGCCGGGCAAAAAACGGTATTCGCTCTGCGTCTTGAGGCCATCGGCCACCGACTGGCCCATCAGGCCATGGGCCACGCGGCAGCCGAAATGAGAGGCTTTGGCGTAGGCCTCGTCCACATGTACGGGTGTGTAGTCGCCGATGAGTTCGGCATAGGCGTCAATGCGCTCGGCGGTAACGGTGTAGGTCGGGCTGGTGCATTGGTCGCCAACTTTGGCGTCGTCCCAGTATTTTTCCGGGGTGGTGAACTCGATATTGGGCTTGGGCATGGCGTTATCACTCGATGAATGAGGGTTGGTGGGCGGGCCGTGTGACTCAAGCTCTAGGGTTGATGGCCAATACCCTGGCCACGCTGTCACCGCTAGCCTGGATCAACTCCACGGCCAGCCCGTCCGGCAACTGCAGCCAGTTGCGGCCCTGCGGCAATGCCTTGACGCCCCAGCTTTGGGCGGCTGCCAGCGCGGCTTCCAGGTCTTCGACCATGATGCCCAGATGAGCGAGCCAGCCCGCGTCATTGGAGGGCGGCGCTTCGAAATCAGGCGCGCTGATGAGCTGCATGCCACCCAGCGTCCAGTATTGGCGCGGAGCGTCGGCGGGGCCGTCGATCTCGCGCACCTCCATGCCCAGCACCTCATAAAAAAAGTTGATGTGCCACTGAATGTCTCTCACACGCACGGCCACGTGCTCAAGATAGGATTTTTGGGTGTAAGCCATGGCAATCGCTTGTTTAAAAATTTGGGACAGGGTCAAAAATCAGCGGGTCTGAGCCAGCAGCATGGCCCGCTCCACACCCTTCATGCAAGCCACGAGGGCCTGGTTGACCGGCGTCGGCACACCGCACTTCGCACCCTGGCGCACCACCGCGCCATTGACAAAATCAATCTCGGTGACCGAGCCCTTTTCCAGGCTCTGCAACATCGAGGTCTTGAATTCATAGGGCAACCCCGCACCGGCCTTGCGCCAGGCCTCGATCGGGGCGGTCATGCTGAGCTCGATGCCGCTGGCCTTGGCCACGGCCATGGCCTCGGCCACCGCCGCCACGCCACAGGTCTCCAACTCGGGCTGCTGGTAGAGTTCGCCGTAAGTCAGACCCGTGATGCCACTCAAAGCACCGGTGGCCACGTTGATCAGCAGTTTGTCCCACATGGTGCCCATGATGTTGTCGCTGACAAAAGTCTCTAGTCCGGCGGCGCTGAAGACCGCCGCCACGCGCTGCACGCGCTCGGTCAGCGCGCCATCGAGCTCACCCATATGGGTGTCCTTGCCGCGGGTGCCGATGGTGATGTGCCCGGGGCCAAGCATCAAACCGCCGACGTAGGTCTTGCCCGCCAGCACCTTCTGGCGACCCACCACATCGGCCAACACGTCCTCATGGCCCAAGCCGTTTTGCAGCGACAACACCATCGTCTGCTCACCCACAATGCAGGTGGCGGCCGTGATCGCTTCGCGGGTATGGAAGGACTTGACCAGCACGATGACCAGGTCCATCGCCCCGGAGGCCGCGGCGATCTCGCGGCAATCGGTGGTGGCATGCACTTTGACGACACGCTCAACGCCCGCGTCCCGCATCGTCAAGCCCTTTTGACGCATGGCATCCACATGGGCCTGGCCGCGGTTGACCAGCCACACCTCATTGCCCGCTTCGGTCAACACGCCACCAATGGCGCAACCCAGGGCGCCCGCGCCCAGCACACAAATTTTCAAAGTTATCTCCTTGTCGCGGACACTGCTCGGGGGTCCGTTGGGGTGAATACTAGGTTTTAAATAAAACCGTGTAAATGCAATGCGTGAAATACACTTCATTGCATTTTTTAATGTTGATGGAGTACCAATGCCATGAGTGAGGCCGACAGCGGCGACGCCGCGCTTCTCGACACCAAGCTGCTGCGCCTGCTCGATCTGCTCTACACCACGCGCAGCGTGACGCGCGCGGCCGAGCGCCTGGGGCAAAGTCAACCGACGGTCAGCATCTGGCTGGCGCGCCTGCGCAAGCAGTTGAGCGACCCGCTGTTTGTGCGCACCCCCGAAGGGATGCAGCCCACGCCGCGCACCGACGCCCTGATTGGCACCGTGCGTGAAGTGCTGGAAGGCTTGCGCCGTATGTCTGAATCACAGTCGCGCTTTGACCCGGCCACGGCGCAGCGCGAGTTCCGCATCTTCATGACCGACGCCAGCCACATCACACTGCTGCCGCGCCTGTTCTCCCACGTGCGCGCGCTGGCGCCGCAGGTGCGGCTGGAGGCCGCCACCATTGACGCGCGCATGGTGCCGGCGCTGCAGGCTGGCGAGGGCGATCTGGCGCTCGGCTTCGTGCCGGGGCTGGAGGCTGGTTTTTACCAGCAAACGCTGTATGGGCAGGATTGGATCTGCCTGTGCAACGCGCGCCACCCGCGCATCGGCAAGACTTTTACGCTCAAGAACTATGTGGCAGAAGCGCACATCGGCATCGTCTCAGGCACGGGCCACCAGTTGCTCGATGGCGCACTGAAAAGGCTTGGCATCGAGCGCCGTGTGCTGCTGGAACTGCCGGGCTTCCTGGGCCTGTCAGCCATTTTGTCGACCAATGATCTGGTCGCAACCTTGCCACGCCACATCGGCGAAACGCTGGCCCGCGCGGCCGGTCTGCGCGTGCTGCCCTGCCCGCTCGCGATTCCGTCTTTTACCGTCAAGCAGTATTGGCATGCCCGTTACCACCATGATGCCGGTAATCAGTGGCTGCGCGGCATCTGCACGGCGCTATTTTTTGAAAAAGACCGGCCACGCACCGGCCCGCACTGAAACGCCACGCAGCACCCGATAAAGCTACTCCACGCGCATGATCAACGCCGGCTTGAAGCCCAGATCCGCCGCCTTGCCCTTGCGCGCGCGGGCGGCCCGGGCGTTGTTGAGGCTGCGAATTTCCAGCGTTTCTTCGCGCGGCTTGCCGCCCCGGCCAATGCCTTCAATCCTGACGCTGCGCGTGTAGGCGGCAGCACCGGCCAGCGCGTCCTTGGCTTCCAAGTCGATCAGCATCAGGCCACGCCCGCCGTGGCTCATGTTCCTGAGCTCACTGAGCTCGAACGTCAGGATGCGTCCACCAACCGAGGCGCAGGCCACATGGGTGGCGGGCAGCACCGGCAGGGCACCGGCGGCGCTGGCCACCACCGAGGGCCGGCACAGGACTTCGCCCGCGTTGCAGGTGACGAAGGCCTTGCCGGCTTTCAGCCGGGAAGTCATGTTCTCCACCGTGGCAATAAAACCGTAGCCGCCCGAGCTGCTGAGCAGCAGGCTGGCGCTGGCGGGGCCGGCAAAGTAATAGGCCAGCTGGGTGCCGGCTTCGAGTTCCAGCAGCGTGGTAATCGGCTGGCCGTCGCCGCGCGCGCCCGGCAACAGCGCCACCGCCACCGAATAGACCCGCCCGTTATTGCCAAACGCCAGCAGCGTGTCTACGGTGCGGCACTCAAACGTGCCATACAGCGCGTCACCGGCCTTGAAGTTGTACTCCAGGGCCGCGCCGTTGTCCCCGGCGCGCTCGCGGGCCCAGCCTTTCTGCGCGCGCACCCAGCCTTTCTGGCTGACCACCACCGTCACCGGTTCGTCCAGCACCTTGACTTCCAGCACCGCCTTCTTCTGCGCTTGGATCAGGGTGCGGCGTGGGTCGGCGAAGGTTTTGGCGTCCAACTCGATTTCCTTGATCATCAAGCGGCGCAGCGCAGCCGGACTGCCCAGGATTTCTTCCAGCCGCTTTTGTTCGTCGCGCAGCGTGCTCAATTCCTGCTCGATCTTGATCGCTTCCAAGCGCGCCAACTGGCGCAGGCGGATGTCGAGAATGTCCTCGGCTTGGGCGGAGGACAGCTTGAAGCGCGCCATCAGCGCCGCCTTCGGTTCATCGGACTGGCGAATGATGGCGATCACTTCGTCGATATTGAGCAGCACCAGTTGCCGCCCCTCCAGAATGTGGATGCGGTCCAGCACCTTGGTC
>JAKFXU010000376.1 GCA_021731215.1 Rhodoferax sp. | reverse complement strand
GGGGCTTGCGGTTTGCGAGCGCCCTTATCTTGAGGCAGCGCAGCGTCTTGGGCTGCAAGAGGATGAGTTGATGGCGCGGCTCGCCCGACTGTTGGCGCAGGGTGTTCTCACCCGTGTCGGCCCTTTGTATCAGATCGAGCGCATGGGTGGCGCCTTTACCCTGGCTGCCTTGCATGCGCCGGTCGAAGCGTACGAACTGGTGGCGCAATGCGTCAATGCCCTGCCGCAGGTTGCGCACAACTACGCGCGCGACCATGAACTCAATATGTGGTTCGTCATCGCCACCGAAACGCCGGATGAAATCGAGGAGGTCATCGCCCGGATAGAGCAGGACACTGGTTGCAGCGTACTCAACTTCCCCAAGTCGCGGGAATACTTCGTCGAATTGAAACTCAAAGCGTGAGCAAGCACATGACAGACAGCACCGGGGAGGGGCCCCAGTTGCCAGCTATCGACGCCACTGATCGCGCCATCATCGTGGCGACCCAAGGCGGGTTGCCGCTGGTGGCGCGGCCTTATCACGCCATTGCCGAAGGCCTGCAACTGACGCCAGAAGAGGTCATTGTCCGTGTGCAGCGGATGCTGGCGTGCGGCGTGATCCGCCGCCTGGGGGTGGTGCCGAATCATTATGCAATTGGCTATAGCGCCAACGGCATGTCGGTGTGGGATGTGCCCGATGACCGGGTGGATCAACTGGGTGAGTCGGTCGGTGGTTTCAAATTCGTCAGCCACTGTTATCGCCGTCCACGCCGCCTGCCGCAGTGGCCCTACAACCTGTTCGCCATGGTGCATGGCAAGAGCCGTGACGAAGTCGAGAGACAGGTGGCCCAAATCGCGGCCCTGCTGGGCGAGCATGTGCAGAGCCACACTATTTTGTACAGCACCCGCATATTGAAAAAAACGGGTCTGCGCCTGGCAGGCCAAAAGATGGCCGAATAGAGGAAAAATAATGTTTCGAATTACCCAATACATGCGAGAAATCGCACACCCCACGCCGCTCGGCCCCAAACGCAATCCACCGGGTCCGGTGGTGATCTGGAACCTGATTCGTCGCTGCAACCTGACCTGCAAGCATTGTTATTCCATTTCGGCAGACAAGGATTTCGCCGGCGAATTGAGTACGGCGGAAGTCTATGGTGTGATGGATAACCTGCGTGAGTTCGGCGTGCCGGTGCTGATTTTGTCGGGCGGTGAGCCGCTGCTGCGCACCGATATTTTTGACATTTCACGCCGCGCCAAAGAGATGGGTTTTTATGTCGGTCTGTCCACCAACGGGACGCTGGTGGATGAATCGAATATCGAGCGCATCGCAGCCATCGGTTTTGACTATGTCGGCATCAGTCTGGACGGCATCCGTGAAACCCATGACAAGTTTCGTCGCAAGGAAGGCGCTTTTGATGCCTCGCTGCATGGCGTCAAGCTGTGCCGTGATGCAGGTATCAAGATCGGTGTGCGCTTTACGCTGACACAAGACAATGCGCACGACCTGCCGGCCTTGCTCAAGCTGGTGGACGATGAGGGAATTGATAAGTTCTATTTGTCGCACCTCAACTACGCGGGCCGCGGCAACACCAATCGCGGCCGTGATGCGTTCCTGGACACCACCCGCAAGGCGATGGATTTGCTGTTCGATACCTGCTGGAAGAACATTGAAAACGGGGTAGAAAAGGAATTCGTCACCGGCAATAACGATGCCGACGGTGTGTACTTGCTGCATTGGGCGCACCGTCATTTTCCGCAGCGCGAGGCGGCGCTGCGCGCCAAGCTGGCGCAGTGGGGCGGCAACTCCTCTGGCGTCAATGTCGCCAATATCGACAACCTGGGCAATGTCCACCCAGACACCTTCTGGTGGCACCATAACCTGGGCAATGTGCGCGAGCGCGCCTTCTCCGACATTTGGCGCGATACCTCGGACCCGCTGATGGCGGGGCTCAAGGCGGTGCCGCGTCCGATCAAGGGGCGTTGCGGCAAATGCAGCTATTTCGACGTGTGCGGTGGCAACACCCGGGTGCGCGCTTTGCAGTTGACCGGCGATGCCTGGCAGGAAGACCCGGCCTGCTATTTGTCGGACGGCGAAATCGGGCTGGTCGGCGAAAGCGCGCGGGTCCAGATGAAACCCTATGTCGGGGTGCGCCGGGCGAGGATTGCCGAATGAGCGCGCCACTGATTCACAAACTCTTGCCCAGTCTGATTGTGATGCTGGCCAGCGCCGTGCTGCCTGCGGCCTGGGCGGTCACGGACAAGCCTTTGACAGCGGATACCAATAAGGTCTATCAAACCCATTGCGCCTCCTGTCATGGTGCTGACCGTTTGGGTGGAACCGGGCCGGCCTTGCTGCCCGGTAATTTGGGGCGCTTGCGTCGGCCCGATGCAATCAAAACCATCACAGAGGGTCGCCAGGCGACACAGATGCCGGCGTATGGCGCCAGCCTGACGGCGCAAGAGATCACGGCACTCACGGAACTGATCTATACGCCGCTGGTGAAGACGCCGAGCTGGGGCATGGATGAAATCCGCGCCTCACGGGTTGAACATGTCAAGGCGGAGAACCTGCCAAGCAAGCCTGTCTTCACGGCGGATCCGCTCAATCTGTTCGTGGTGGTCGAGCTTGGTGACCATCATGCGACCATTCTGGATGGCGACAAGTTCGAGCCGATCACGCGTTTTCCAACCCGCTACGCGCTGCATGGCGGGCCCAAGTTCTCGCCTGATGGGCGTTATGTTTATTTCGCTTCGCGCGACGGCTGGGTTGCCAAATATGACATCTGGAATCTGACACTGGTGGCCGAAATTCGGGCCGGCATCAATACGCGCAATCTGGCGGTGTCCAGTGACGGGCGCTTCGCCCTGGTCGCCAACTACTTTCCCCATACGCTGGTAGCGCTCGACACCCGCGACCTGTCGCCCATCCGGGTGATCGACGTCAAGGACGATAGCGGCAAGTCGTCACGCGTGTCGGCCGTCTATGACGCCGCCCCGCGCAAAAGCTTCATAGCGGCCCTGAAAGACATTGCGGAAGTATGGGAGCTTAGCTACGCCGAAAAGACGCCCCCGGTTGACGCAGACCGGGCGCCAGACAACCGGCTGACGCCGGGGCTTGGCGTCAAAGGGCCTTTTGCGCCGCGTCGCATCCAGCTCGATGATTATCTGGACGACTTCTTCTTCGACCCCGCCTATGACCATGTGTTTGGCTCCTCGCGCGGCGGTCAGGGTCAGGTGGTGAACCTCAATAGCGGGCGCAAAACAGCCGATGTTGGCCTGCCGGGTTTGCCGCACTTGGGCTCCGGCATATCCTGGTCCTACCAGGGCCGGCCCGTGATGGCGACGCCCAACCTGAAAGATGGCGTGGTGTCGGTGATCGACATGAAGTCATGGCAGACCATCAAGCAGATCCCCACGCTGGGGCCTGGCTTCTTCATGCGCAGCCATGAGAAGACACCGTATGCCTGGGTCGATGTCTTTAACGATAAAAAAAATAACGATGTGATCCAGATCATCGACAAAAAAACGTTGGAAATCGTCAAGCAACTCAAGCCCAGCCCAGGCAAGATTGCAGCGCATACAGAATTCACGCGGGATGGGAAATATGCGGTGGTCAGCATTTGGGAAATTGATGGAGAGCTGGTTATTTACGACGCAGTGACGCTGGAGGTTGTCAAGCGGATCAAGATGAAGAAACCTTCCGGAAAATACAATGTGTTCAATAAAATCAGTCGCTCAGAGGGCACCAGCCATTGATTGGCTGGTGATGCCTGCTTGCAGTTCTGCGATACACCCGTCAGGCATTGAAATCGGGCTTGGCGCGGGTCACAAAGAAGGAGTCTCCCTGATACAGGGCGTACAGCCGTGCAAAGTTCCAACAACCTCGATCCAAATTATTTATTCGGCACGATTTGGGTTGGGTTGTTTGTTTAGGGCGAGTCGTCAATGTGAGCCGTAGCTGGCGAGGCGTTGTACATCAAGAATACGGACCTCGCGCTTGTCTATTTCGATCAGACCTTCGGCTTCAAGCTCGTGCAAAACGCGAGAGAAATACTCGGGAGTTAGCGACAGGCGTGAGGCAATGGTGGCTTTGCTCACGGGCAAGGCAACGGTGACGGCGCCAATCCTGTCGGCATTTTCGTCCTCAACCTCCCGCAGCAGGTAGCCGATCAGCCGTTGCATGCCACTGTGCAAGGCATAGCCCTCTACGTCTCGAACCAACCCGTGTAGCCGACGCGAGATGCCGGCAAGCATGTGCATTGAAAAGCGCGGATCGCGTTCTATTTCACTGAATACGGACTGCTTGCTGACACGCAAAAGCAAGGTGTCAACCAGTGCTTGAGCGTTCAAAATACAGGGCATACCGAGAAACATCATGGCTTCTGCAAAGCTGTGACCAGGGCCCACGATTTCAATCACCTTCTCATGACCGGAAGGTGAGGCAACGTACAGTTTGATTTGCCCCACCACGACGACATGAAAAGCGTCGCATTCCTCTCCCACCCGAAACACCATATCACCCCGGATAAATCGTTTCAGTTGGCAGCTTTGGGCTAAGCGTTCTCGTTCAAGTTGCGACAAGTTGCTGAACAGTGGCAGCACTGACAGGTAACGCGGCATATCGAACTGTTCGGTATTCATTTTGATTTCTTCTACCGGTGGTGAGTTGGTGCGGCTGTTTGATTGTAGTGGACGTGTAGTGGACGTGCCAATGCCTCCAGTTGAAAAAATGGACAAAAGATCAGACCGGCATGGTGGGGTCAATGCACCGTCGAATTCAAGCTGGAGGCGGTGCGGCTCCGGAGCGAGCTTCCTATTGACGGGCCAGTGTTGCCCAAGCCTGCGTTAATCGATTGACCAGGTCTTCGGGCCGGTGCACCAACGCATAGCCCCGTTGACCAAAAAGCAGCGGAAGGTAGTCGTGACCCGATTCGTCAATGGTGACGCAAAAAGGTGACAGGCCCGCGGCATGTGCTTCATGAATGGCATGCCGGGTATCCTCGATGCCGTAGCGACCTTCATAAATGTCCAGATCATTGGGCTTGCCGTCAGTCAGCAGCATCAACAGGCGGCGGCGCTCCGGCCGCCCCGCCAATTGAAGGGTGGCGTGGCGTATGGCGGCGCCCATGCGGGTGTAGTAGCCGGGCCGAACGGCACCGACACGGGCCCGGGTGGTTTCATTCCATGCTTCGTCAAAACTCTTGAGGTGCTGCAGTCTGACGTGGTGACGACGTACCGAGCTGAACCCCCACATGGCAAACGGATCGCCCACGGCGCACAAGGCTTCGCCGAAAACAAACAGCGCATCGCGAATGACGTCAATGACCCGGGTTTGCGACGTCGCGTAGGCGTCGGTCGACAGCGATAAATCAGCCAGCAGCAAGGTGGCCAGACTGCGTTCACTGCGGGCGTGGCGTGTGTAGACCGGCGGCGCATCGCTGCGCAGACCGCAGTGGCCGAATTGATCGGCGCTAAAGCGGACCCAGGCATCGAGGTCAATGGCATCCCCGCTGTCTTGTCCGTGTTGCGGCCGGGGTGCGTCGCGCAGCGTCTCCAGGCGGCGGCGCACGCGGCGAGCCGTCAACCGCAGGGCCGGCGATGGCACAAAAGGGGCGCCCGGGCGCGCCTGCATGACTTGTACAACACAATGATCGGGCTGCATGAGGCCGCGCCGATAGTCCCATTCGGGAAGGCGCAGTCCAGGCCCCAGAGGCAGGTCGTCGGCACTGGTGCTCGGCAGGTCCAGATCAAATTTAACGCGCGATGCCAGTGTTTGACCGTCGGGCGCCAGCGACAGCTTGTCCATGTCGTTGGCTGCTGCAACGGCGTTGCCGTCGTCTTCGTCGTCGGTGCTGCGGTTGACGCGCACCAATTCGCTCCAGGACATCAGAGCCTCGTCCCGAAAAGGCAGCACCATGGCGTTGCGTTCTTGATTTTCCTGCGCGCGTTCGGTGCGCCGGCGTTGTTTGTCCTCGGCCGAATGGGTGCGCGTGGAATCCGCCGAATCCTGCGTGCCTGCGCTTCGTGCCGCGCCGCATGCCAGGGCATCTCCAGCGCCTATCCATATCCATACCGGCGCCACGTCCAATGGTTGAACCTGGCAGGCACTCAAGCCATCGCCGCGCAAGACGGCCTGAATGGCGGCCTCGGCCAGAGCGGCTGTTCCCCGCAGATGGCTTGGGTCGGCACGCTGTGAAAGATGCGCGGTCTGCAATTGCCTGTACCTTGGCGCAAAGCCGGGGAAGTGGTGCAGCCCTCGCAGACTGGCGCGGCAGTTATCGGCGACCCAGTTGCCGGTGTGTTCGAAGCTGGCCGATTGAATGGCAAGCCAGAGGTATAAATCCCGGTTCAGCGTTCGATCATCAAATACCGACAGCGACGCGGGCAGCGCGAGCACATCGGGTTCAAGCCGTGCCGTGGCGGCCCGGCCACCACTGCCGGCAACTCTTTGCAACCAGCTCCGCGGGCCACCAATGCGCTGCTCGGAGGCGGGCGTCAACCGCAACGCGGCCGAGCCGCCGGCCGCCCGAAACAGAACACAAATCGACTTTTGGACATCATTGAGATGAACCATGGCTTCAGGGTTGCCACGTTGCGCCAGACGCGTCACAGCGTTATGCCACCAACGGCCTACCATTTCTTCCATCAAGAACTCTCTGAATGCTCTGTGCGACGCTGGCGCAGGGTTTCGCGCAGAGCCTCAACACCCACTTGCCATTGCAGGGTGGGTTCGCGCGCCTGGGCTTGCTGCGAAGTGTCGCAGGCGCTCAAGCACTGGCCGCACTGCACGCAGGAGAACATCAGGCGTTTGATGTTGCGGGGATTGAGCCGCATCGGACAAGCATTGTCACAAGCGGAGCCTCTTGGCGGGTCACAACTCCTGCAATCCCGTGCGCGATCTCGTGCAAACGCAACCACCATGCCGCGTGGGTTGGCCATCCAGGCCAAACTTTGAAACAGGCCCACGGCACAGCCAAAGCGACAAAACAAATGCCTGGCGAAGGCAAATTCCGCAGTGAATACCAGGCTGCCTATCACAATGAAGCGAGTCTGGTTGGGGGTTAATGTGCCCTGTATCAGACCTCCCCAGATCACGGTTGGCGGCAGCAGATACGTCAGGAGTGTGATGGCCCACAGGAAGCCGATCACCGCGCAACTCAGGGCAAAGAGCGGCCACCAGCGGGCGTTGGGCTTCACGTTGGCGCGTGGTGTCGCGCTGCGATCCCACAGGCTGAGTTTTCCGCAGGCACGATGCAACAAATCATTGAGCGTCTCAACCGCTGAAAAATGGGGGCATAGCCAACCACAGTAGAGGCGGCCATAGCGGTAAGCGATGCCCAGAAATACGGTGATGAGTATGATCGCCGGCAACAATGCGCGCAGCACAATGCTGATGCCCGCTTGCGTGGCATTGATTTCACCGCTGGCAAGGGCATCGATTCCCAGCGACCAGCGCATCCCCATGAACCATAACTGTGTCTCGTACAGGTCAAAGCGCAGCAAATTGAGCGCTGGGGCCAGAACGAACAGCAGGAAGAATCCAGCCTGTGCCGCACGGCGTAATTTTTGAAGTTGCCCAGGCCTGGTTTTAGCCTGGGCCGAGGTTGGCAGAGTCCCTGTCAGGGGCGAAAAATCAGGAGGCATCGCCGACCAGGGCGCGTACGACCTCACCCAGGGCTTCGGCGGTCGCGGCATCGTCCGTCAGGGCGTCAATAATGGCGGCTCTACAGGCCACCTGCAGTGACAAACCCGAAGCCACCAGACGGCCTGCCGAAACGAGCAGCCGGGTGCTGGCGGTTTCCTCCAGGTCGTACTCCGTCAGGCAGCGCAAGGACTTTGCCAGTTGAACCAGTTGGGTTGCGCATGCCGTCGAAACACCGGTTTCAACCTGGACAATGGCGATCTCGACTTCAGGAACCGGATAGCTCATGCTTAACGCCAAAAAACGTTGTCGGGTACTGGGTTTAAGGCCCTTGAGCAAATTCTGGTAGCCCGGGTTGTAGGAAATTACCAGCATGAATTCGAGCGGTGCCGCGAGTTGTTCACCGGTTCGTTCGATTGGCAGTATGCGCCGGTCATCGGCCAGCGGATGCAATACCACGGTGGTGTCCTTGCGCGCCTCCACCACTTCATCGAGGTAGCAAATGGCGCCGCTGCGAACCGCACGAGCCAGCGGGCCGTCAGACCACACAGTGTTGCCGTTGCCAATCAAAAAGCGCCCAACAAGATCGGCGGCGCTGAGATCGTCATGGCATGACACTGTGATAAGTGGCCGCCCAAGACGAGCGGCCATATGTTCCACAAATCGGGTTTTTCCACAACCTGTTGGACCCTTGATAAGAAGTGGCAACTGCTTTTTCCAAGCGTGCTCAAAGAGGGCGCATTCGCCCCCCTGTTGTGCATAAAAAGGTGTCGCTGCCAATCCCATCATCTTAGGCTGCCTGAGTGCGGCGTGGCAGCATGCCGTTTGACATGGTGTCGACCTGATCCTGGTCAGCACCGGGTTTGGCGAAGAAACTGTAAAGATACGTTATCAGACCAAGCAGGAAGGCAACACCACCGGCCATGCGCAACCAGTAGAAGAACCTGAGCTGATCTTGCGTTGCCATAAATGACATGGCGCCTTCGGTGGGCATGCGCTGCAGCCAAACTTGCAGAATGCCAGCGCCCATCAGTGCCGCCGCCATGACAATCATGCCAATCGTCATCAGCCAGAAGCTCCACATCTCGAAGTTTTGCGCGCGGCGGCTGTTGGCCTCGCGCCCCCGAAGTGTGGGCATGGCATAGCTAATCATGGCCAATACCACCATCACATACGCGCCATAAAACGCAAGATGACCATGCGCTGCTGTAATTTGCGTGCCATGGGTGTAGTAGTTGACGGGGCTCAAAGTATGCATGAACCCCGTCACACCCGCACCCAGGAATCCAACCACGGAGCAACCGACCGCCCACAGCAGGGCCGCCTGATTGGGGTGTTCCCGGCGGCGGCGTTGAACCATATTAAAGGCAAACACGGTTATCATGAAGAGCGGGATCGGTTCCAGTGCCGAGAAGATGCTGCCAATCCACAGCCAGTAGCCTGGCATGCCGATGAAGAAGAAATGATGACCCGTCCCCAGAATGCCGGTGATCAGCGCCATGGCGACAATGACGTACAACCATTTGTCAATGACTTCACGGTCGACCCCCGTGGTTTTGATGAGCACGAATGAAAGCAACGCGCTCAGAATCAGCATCCAGGTTCCTTCAACCCACAAGTGCACGACAAACCACCAGTACATTTTGTCGCGAACCAGGTTGTCCGGGTTGACGAAGCTGAACAGGAACAGCAGCGCCAGGCCCCACAAGCCCATCAGCAGTACCAGCGAAATACTGGTCTTGCGACCTTTGAGTACCGTCATGCTGATGTTGAACAAAAAACCCAGCATAACCAACACAATGCCCACCTTTGTGGGCAAAGGTTGCTCCAGAAACTCGCGTCCCATGGTGGCCAGCAATTCGTTGCCGGTTAGTTCCGCCAGCTTGGCGTAGGGCACCGCGAGGTAGCCCACGATGGTCAGTGCTCCTGCGGCCAGAAAGACCCAGAACAGCAGCATCGCGAATTTTGTGCTGTACAGCTCTGTTTCGGATTCCTCCGGCACCAGGTAATAGGCTGCGCCCTGGAAGCCAAACAGCAGCCAGACGATGAGCAGATTGGTATGCACCATCCGGGCCTGGTTGAACGGAATATAGGGAAAGAGGAAGTCGCCGATCAGGTATTGAAGGCCCAGCGCGATGCCAAATACGATCTGGGCCGTGAAAAGAACCAAGGCGGCTATGAAGTAGTACTTCGCAACCCCTTGAGACTTGTACTTGAGTGTTGTTGCTTGCATTTGAGTTTCCTTGTTCGTTCAGACGTGCTTCAGCCTTCAATGTTTGGAGGCCATTTTTCGGTGTTGATGTTGCCCGTCCAACGCAGGAACTCCACCAGGTCATCAAGCTGTGCATCAGTGAAGTTGAATTGCGGCATTTGCCGGCGTCCCGGAGCCTGGGTGGGCTGTCCCTTGATCCATGCCTTGATGAATTCGCCGCCACGGCGTTTATAGACGTTGCCCAATTCGGGCGCAAAGTACGCGCCTTCACCCAACAGGGTGTGGCAGCCGATGCAGTTGCGTGTTTCCCAAAGCAGCTTGCCGCGCACCACCGCCGGCGTGATGGCCTCGGCATTCGATCTGAATGGGATTTTTCGCTCGCTGTCAAATATGAGTGCCGCAAACACGAATATGAAGAATACGGTTCCTCCGTAAAATATGTTGCGGGCCACTTGTTTGGTGAACCCATTGGTTTTGACCTGATTCATTGGGACGAACTCCTAAGGTATATACAAGGGTTTAGGTTATCAGTTGGCTAAAAGTCAATCCTTGATCCGGTTCAAGAATTGATCTGAATCTGTAACAAACCTCCCGGACCGTCGCTGGTCAGCAGGTAGGGCGCCAGGCGCGAGTCGGAGCAGCCGATGAACAGGATGGTCGGATGCTGACCATCTTTCACCGCGTCAGTTATTGGACCAGTGGCGTGTCGGCCGCCTCAAGATCGACCCCGTCAATGATCGTTTCACCGGCCAGCAGGCGCAAATACTGGCGCAAGGCGGTGACGTAGGTTTTCTGTCGCAAGGCCATGACCACTGCGCCACCGACGGCTTCAAACGGCTGTGGCAGGCCCGGCTCGCGTTGCAGCACTTCGACCACGTGCAAGCCAAAACGGCTGTGCACCAGGCGCGGCAGTACACCGACTTCGGCATGACCGAACAGTTCCTTGGCAAATTCAGGGGCGCAGTCGCTTGCGCTCAGCCAGCCCAAGCTGCCGCCTTCGGCGCCGCTGGGGCAGTTCGACAGTTTGCCGGCGGCTTTGGCAAATTCGTCGTTGGCCTGGCGGCCGTCATGGCAGCGTACGTCGAGCAGCGTGGTCTCGGCGCGGTTGCGCAGCGCCACCACATCCACACCTTGCGTCACGGCGAACAGGATGTGCCGCACATTCACCCGTTCGCCGCTGCTGTAGAAAGCTTGGTTGGCGGCGTGATGGCGTTGACAAGCCTCCTCTGAAGGCTCGGGAATGGCCAGGTTCTGGTCCAGTAGGGTTTCAATTGCACGACTGGCTTCTTCACTGAGCAGGCCGTCCACGGAAGGTGCATCGCTGCCCGACAGCAGTCCCGCGCTAACTGCGGCCTGACGTAGCAACTCGGAACACGCGCGCTGGCGCAGATCAGCGGCGTCCAGCGTCTCGTCCACCGCATGCAGCGCCACACCGTTGACGCTGGCCACTTCCAATCTGACGGGTGTAATGACTTGCATGGTCGAATCCTCAGACGCCAGCGTCGGGGCGGCGTGGCTGATTCTGGCCGGCCGGCACGTTCAGGCGCCGCGCGCGCACCACCTGGTAGGGACGCATCAGATAGGCCGCGACCCCAAAGCCACTCCAGACATGCACCAGCCGGGTGAACGGAAAGATCAAGAAGATGCTCAACCCCAGGAAGATGTGCAGCTTGAACAGCCAGCCGGCTCCGGCCAGCAGCTCCGGCGCGCCGGCGCGGAAGGTCACAATGTGCTGGGCCCACTCGGCCAATCGCATCATCATGCTGCCGTCCATATGCTGGGCCGACAGCGGAATCGTCGCCAGGCCCAGGGCGAGTTGCAGCCACAGCAGCAGCAGCAGCACGATGTCACTGGTTTTGGAGTTGATGCGAATGCGCGGCTCGGACAGGCGCCGGTGCAGCAGCAGGCTGACGCCGACAAAACCCAGCAGTCCGGCGATGCCGCCAACCACCATGGCCAGCAGTTGCTTGGTGCCCGCACCCATGAAAGGCTCATACATGAAGTGCGGCGTCAGCATGCCGAGCAAGTGGCCGACGAACAGAACCAAGACGCCGACGTGAAACAGATTGCTGCCGATCTGCAACTGCCCGGCCTTGAGCATCTGAGACGAGTCGCTCTTCCAAGTGTACTGGTCGCGGTCAAAGCGAATCAGGCTACCGAGCAAAAAAACGGTCAGCGCGATGTACGGATACAGGCCAAACAAGAATGTGTCGAGTGCGTTCATGGTGATACTCCTTCAGGGGCGGGCGCCTTCGCGCTGGCGTGGGCCGGATCATTTCTGACAAAGTGAATGGGCTGGGGCTGGCCGGGTTTGGCCTGTCCCTTGGACGAGCAGCCATCGAATACCACCGGCTCTTCCCAGGTCGCATCGATCGATTCGTCCGGCGTGACCTGGACCGCGTGCGCTTGCTCGCCGCTGAGCTCCAGCAGCGCGCCCAGCACGCTGGCGTAGGCGCTTTCGCGCTGTTGCAAGGCGTTGAAAATGGCATTGAAAATGTGGGCCATCTCGCCCAGAAAGGCACGCGCCTCCTGCGGCGGCTGGGTCGATACAAATTCAAGCACCACGGGCAAATAGTCCGGCATTTCACCGGGTGCCAGGTACAGACCGGCTTTCTCAAAAGTCTGTGCCAGGTCGATCATGGCCGGCCCCCGGTCACGCGAGTCGCCATGCACATGCTCGAACAGGTGCAATGAGGTGGCGCGACCACGGTCGAACATGGCAACGTACTCGGCCTCGGTGTCCAGCGTGTCGCCGCGTTCCAGCCTGGTCATGAGGGCGTCGAGCTCGGCCAGGCGCGTTGGCGCGACCGCTCGCTCGGCGTGCAGCGCGGCGCGCATGTCGTCCAGGTGGCCGCGCAGCTCAGCGTCCGGATAGGACAGCAGCCGGGCCAGTACCCGCAGGCTGATGGATGCATTAGGGAGTGACATGGTTCAGACCTCCGCCTTGATCGGGATGGTGCGGCGCTTGGGCCCACCGAACAGACTGGCCTCGCTGCTGCCGTCGGAGCAGCCGCTGCCAAACGAGAAGCCGCAACCGCCGCGCAGGTCAAAGGTGTTCTCGGCGTACTCGCGGTGCGTGCTCGGGATCACGAAACGGTCTTCGTAGTTGGCAATCGCCATCACATGGTACATCTCTTCCACTTCCAACTGGGTCATCTGCACCTGGTCCAGGGCCGCGGTGTTGATGCGCCCCTCCACATGCTTTTCGCGCTGGTAAGCGCGCATCGCCAGCATGCGCTCGAGTGCGCGTTCCACCGGTTGCGTGTCGCCCGCGGTGAGCAGGTTGGCCAGGTACTTGACCGGGATGCGCAACTGCTTGACGTCCGGAATCTCGCCATTGATCCCGATCTGGCCGGCATTGGCCGCCGCGCTGATGGGGGACAGCGGTGGCACATACCAGACCATCGGCAGCGTGCGGTACTCGGGGTGCAGGGGTAGCGCCACTTTCCAGTCGACCGCCATCTTGTAGACCGGGCTATTGCGCGCCGCTTCCATCCACTTGTCGGGGATGCCGTCGATGCGGGCCTGCTCGATCACTTTGGGGTCATTCGGATTGAGGAAAATATCGAGCTGGGCCTGGTACAGGTCGCGATCATGCTCCACGCTGGCGGCTTCCTGAATGCGGTCGGCGTCGTACAGCAGCACGCCGAGGTAGCGAATGCGCCCAACGCAGGTCTCCGAACACACCGTGGGCTGGCCGGCCTCGATGCGCGGGTAGCAGAAGATGCACTTTTCGGCCTTGCCCGATTTCCAGTTGTAGTAGATCTTCTTGTAGGGGCAGCCGCTGACGCACATGCGCCAGCCGCGGCACTTGTCCTGGTCAATCAGCACAATGCCATCTTCCTCACGCTTGTAGATCGAACCCGACGGGCAACTGGCGACGCAGGCCGGGTTCAGGCAGTGCTCGCACAGCCGGGGCAGGTACATCATGAAGGTGTTTTCGAACTGGCCGTAAATATCCTTCTGGATGTCGTCGAAGTTCTTGTCCTTGCTGCGCTTGGAGAACTCGCCACCCAGAATTTCTTCCCAGTTCGGACCCCAGACGATTTTTTCCATGCGCTTGCCGGTAATCAGGCTGCGCGGGCGTGCCGTTGGCGCCGCCTTCATCTCGGGCGCCGACTGCAAGTGGTCGTAATCGAAGGTGAAGGGCTCGTAGTAGTCGTCAATCTCGGGCAGGTTGGGGTTGGCGAAGATGCGCATCAGCAGCTTCCACTTGGCTCCCTGGCGCGGCTCGATCGTGCCGTTGGCTTTGCGAACCCAGCCACCATTCCACTTGTCCTGGTTTTCCCATTCCTTGGGATAGCCGATGCCGGGCTTGGTCTCGACGTTGTTGAACCAGGCGTACTCCATGCCGGGCCGGCTGGTCCAGACGTTTTTGCAGGTGACGGAGCAGGTGTGGCAACCGATGCATTTGTCCAGGTTCAACACCATGCCGATTTGGGCGCGAATTTTCATGAGTCTTCTCCTTAGGCGTGGGCAGTGTTTGAGTCGGCCGTTGAACCGGCTTCGTCATCGAGCCAGTCCACCTTGTTCATCTTGCGCACCACCACGAACTCGTCTCGGTTGGTGCCGATGGTGCCGTAGTAGTTGAAGCCGTAGCTGAACTGAGCGTAGCCACCGATCATGTGGGTCGGCTTGAGCACAATCCGGGTCACCGAGTTGTGGATACCGCCCCGTGCGCCGGTGATCTCCGAGCCGGGGGTGTTGACGATCTTTTCCTGCGCGTGGTACATCATCACCATGCCGGGATTGACGCGCTGGCTGACGACGGCCCGCGCGGCGATGGCACCATTGATGTTGAACAATTCGATCCAGTCGTTGTCGACGATGCCGACGCTCTTGGCGTCATCTTCACTGAGCCAGACGCAGGGGCCACCGCGGCTGAGCGTGAGCATCAGCAGGTTGTCGGTGTAAGTCGAATGGATGCCCCACTTTTGATGTGGCGTGATGAAGTTCAGGGCAATTTCCTTATTGCCATTGGGCTTGATGCCCTGGATGCCGGCCGTGGTCTTCAGGTCCACCGGCGGTCGGTAGCTGGTAAAACCCTCGCCAAAAGCGGTCATCCAGGGGTGATCCATGTAGAACTGCTGGCGCCCGGTGAGCGTGCGCCACGGGATCATCTCATGCACATTGGTGTAGCCGGCGTTGTAGGACACGGTCTCACTTTCGATGCCGCTCCAGGTCGGCGAGCTGATGATCTTGCGCGGTTGCGCCTGGATGTCACGGAAGCGGATTTTTTCGTCTTCCCGGTGGATCGCCAGATGGGTGTGGTCCAGGCCGGTCTGTTTGCCCAGCGCTTGCCAGGCCTTGACGGCGACGTGGCCATTGGTCTCGGGTGCGAGTTGCAAGACGACTTCGCAGGCGTCGATGTCGGTCTCGATTTTCGGCATGCCGCAGGTGACCCCTTCGGCCGTCACCAAACCATTGAGCTCGCCCAGTTGCTTGACTTCGATCTGGGTGTTCCAGTTGATGCCCTTGCCGCCGTTGCCCACTTTGTTCATCAGTGGCCCCAGCGCCGTGAAGCGCTTGTACACATTGGGGTAGTCACGCTCCACCACCGTCATATTGGGGGCGGTCTTGCCGGGAATCAGGTCGATCTCGCCGCGCTTCCAATCCTGCACGCCAAATGGCTGGGCCAGTTCGGAAGGGGAGTCGTGCATCAGGGGTGACAACACCATTTCGCGCTCGACACCCAGATGGCCGACACAGACTTCGCTGAACTTCTGGGCGAAGCCCTTGTAGATGTCCCAGTCGCTGCGCGATTGCCAGGCCGGATCCACTGCGGTGGACAGGGGATGAATGAAGGGGTGCATGTCGCTGGTGTTGAGGTCGTTCTTCTCGTACCAGGTGGCGGTTGGCAGCACGATGTCGGAGTACAGGCAGGTGGTGCTCATGCGGAAATCCAGCGTCACCAACAGGTCGAGCTTGCCTTCGGGCGCCTGGTCGTGCCAGACCACCTCGGTCGGCTTGGCCTCATCCTTGCCGAGGTCCTTGCCCTGCACCCCGTGGCTGGTGCCGAGCAGGTGCTTGAGGAAGTACTCGTGGCCCTTGCCGCTGGAGCCCAGGATGTTGGAGCGCCAGACGAACATGTTGCGCGGCCAGTTGTCGGGATGGTCCGGATCTTCGCAGCTCATTTTGAGCGAGCCGTCTTTCAGACCCTTGACCGTATAGTCCTTTGGGTCGATGCCGGCGGCGTTGGCATCGCGCACCACTTGCAGCGGGTTGGTCTTGAGCTGCGGGGCAGAAGGCAACCAGCCCATGCGCTCGGCGCGCACGTTGTAGTCGATCATGCTGCCGGCGTACAGCTTCTTGTCGGCCAGCGGTGACAGAACCTCTTCCATGCCCAGCTTCTCGTAGCGCCACTGGTCGGTGTGGGCGTAGAAGAAGCTGGTGGAGTTCTGCTGGCGCGGCGGGCGGATCCAGTCCAGCGCAAAGGCCAGCGCGGTCCAGCCGGTTTGCGGCCGCAATTTTTCCTGCCCTACATAGTGTGCCCAGCCGCCACCGCTTTGGCCAATGCAGCCGCACATCATCAGCATGTTGATGACGCCGCGGTAGTTCATGTCGCTGTGGTACCAGTGGTTCATGGCAGCGCCGATGATGACCATCGACTTGCCGTGGGTCTTGTCGGCATTGTCGGCAAACTGGCGCGCCACCGTGATCAGTTGCTCGCGCGGGGTGCCGGTGATGCGCTCCTGCCAGGCTGGTGTGTACGGGGTGTCGTCGTTGAAGTCTTTCGCCGCCAACTCACCGGGCAGACCACGGGCCACGCCATAGTTGGCCACCTGCAGGTCGAACACGGTGGCCACCAGCGCGCCGCGCTGCTCGCCGGCCTTGCCGAGTGAAATGCGTTGCACCGGCACCGTGCGCACCAGTACATTGTTGCTGCCGGCACCGGTGGCATTGTTCGGGAAGTGCTCGCTCTCGATGCCGCCGAAGTAGGGGAAGCCGACTTGTGCCGTCTCGGTGCTGGGGTTTTCGCCCTCCATCACCGACAGTTTGAGTTTGACCTCGCTGCCGTGGCGGGCCTCCTTGGCCTCCAGGTTCCATTGGCCCTGGTCGGCGCGACCATCGGCGCCCCAGCGAAAGCCGATGGCGCCGTTGGGCAGGACGACTTTGCCACTGTCGTCCAGGGCGACGGTTTTCCACTCCGGGTTGTTGGTGGCACCGAGCTTGCCGTTGAAGTCCGAGGCGCGCAGGTAGCGGTCCGGCACCATCACCGCCTCGCCGCTGGGCAAGACGTGCTCTTTCAGCATCACCAGCATCGGCATGTCGGTGTAGCGGCGCACGTAGTTGTCGAAGTACGCGCTGCGGGGCTTGCCGCCATCGGGGAAGTAGAACTCCTTGAGGATGACGTGGCCCATGGCCATGGCCACGGCCGCGTCGGTGCCCTGTTTGGGCTTCATCCAGATGTCGGACAGCTTGGCGACTTCAGAGTAGTCGGGCGTTACCGCCACCGTCTTGGTGCCCTTGTAACGCACCTCGGTGAAGAAGTGGGCATCGGGCGTGCGCGTTTGGGGCACATTGGAGCCCCAGGCAATGATGTAGGTGGAGTTGTACCAGTCGGCCGATTCCGGCACATCGGTCTGCTCGCCCCAGATCTGCGGACTGCTGGGGGGCAGGTCGCAATACCAGTCGTAAAAACTCATGCAGACGCCGCCGATCAGGCTCAAATAGCGGCTGCCCGCGGCGTAAGAGACCATCGACATGGCCGGAATCGGCGAGAAGCCGATGACCCGATCTGGGCCGTGCTGCTTGATGGTGTAGACATTGGCGGCGGCAATCATTTCATTGACTTCGTCCCAACTGGCGCGCACAAAGCCGCCCAGACCGCGCACGCTTTGGTAGTCCTTGCGCTTGGCGTCGGACTGCGCGATGGAGGCCCAGGCATCGACCGGGTCATTGGCGAGGCGGGCTTCACGCCAGAGCTTGAGCAGGCGCCCCCGCACCATCGGGTATTTGACGCGATTGGCGCTGTACAGGTACCAACTGTAGCTGGCGCCGCGGGCGCAACCGCGCGGCTCATGGTTGGGCATGTCCCAGCGCGTGCGCGGGTAGTCGGTTTGCTGGGTTTCCCAGGTCACGATGCCGCCCTTGACGTAGATCTTCCACGAGCAGGAGCCGGTGCAATTGACGCCGTGGGTGGAGCGCACGATTTTGTCGTGCGCCCAGCGGTCGCGGTAAGCGTCCTCCCAAGTGCGGTCTTCGCCGGTGGTGAGGCCGTGCTCGCCGGAAAACGGCTCCCTGGCTTGAGAAAAATAACTGAGTCGATCCAGAAAGTGGCTCATAAGATACCTCCGCAAAAATAGTTGAAGCCGAAATTAGGGGTTTTTGATTTCTGAGCCTGCGCGCAGATAGAACCACCAGTTGAGTACCAGGCACAGGGCGTAGAACACGGCGAAGCCGTACATCGCCATCTGGGGCGTACCGGCTTTAATCTGGGCGCCGATGACCACCGGGGCAATGAACGAGCCGTAGGCTCCGACCGCAGCGGTCCAGCCCAGCACCGGTCCGGCCTGAACCCGATCGAAGATCACGCCGATGGTGCGGAAGGTGGAGCCGTTGCCGATGCCGGTGCAGGCAAAGATCACCACAAACAGTACCATGAAGACTAGGAAGTACTGCTCTGGCATGGCTGACTGGTAGGCCAGCATCATCACGTAGCCAACTGCTGCAGAGGCCGCAGCCATGATCACGGAAATCACTTGCGTGACGATGGAGCCGCCCACCTTGTCGGACAGCCAGCCACCGAAGGGCCGAATCAGGGCGCCCACGAAGGGGCCGATCCAGGCGTAAGTCAGGGCCGACGGGGCATTCGGGTTCTTCAGCGTGTGCGTCATCACGCCAGCCGCATCCGGCACGTGCTGGAAGCCGAAGATCACGGTGATGGACAGCGGCAAGGCCATCGAGAAGCCGATGAAGGAGCCGAAGGTGACGATGTACAGCACCGTCATCGACCAAGTGTGCTTGTTCTTGAAGATTTCGAACTGCTTGCTCAGGTTGCCCTTCATCTCGCCAAAGGCGGCCAGTTTCATGACGACCAGGGTGGCGACGATGATCAGTGGCAGCGCCACCCACATGTTGAGCAGGCCCAGCCCGGTGGGCGCTGGCAGGTACAGGTACAAACCCAAGGCGCCGACCACGAAGGCCAGGCCGTAGAGGTACAAAATCTTGCCGAACGCGGCCAGGGTGCCGCCATGGTTGGGGGTGATGGTCAGCAGGTTGTTCATGCCGAACCAGGCCGCAATCACCATGGGCACCAGAATGGCAGCCCAGATAAAGCCGGCGTTCTGGATGTAGGTGGGCGTGCCGGCCAGAATCTTGCCGAGGATCCAGCCCGAATCTTTCATCAGCACCATCGAGCCGCCACCGACGGCACCAAACAGGCCGACCGTCATCACCAGCGGAATCAGGATCTGCATGGTGGTGACGCCGAAGTTGCCCAGGCCCGCGTTCAAGCCGAGCGCGAGACCCTGCTGCTTCTTGGGAAAGAAGGTGTTGATGTTGCTCATCGAGGCGGAGAAGTTACCGCCGCCAATGCCCGACAGGAAAGCGCAAAGCTGGAACACCCACAGCGGCGTGCTCTTGTCCTGCAGCGCGATGCCGGTCCACACCGCCGGGATGATCAGCAGCGCGGTGGTCAGGAACACGGTATTGCGTCCGCCCGACAAGCGGATGAAGAACGAGGCCGGGATGCGCAGCGTGGCGCCCATTAGCCCGGCGATGGCCGTGAGCGTGAACAATTCGGCCGGCTTGAACGGAAAGCCCAGGTTGAGCATCTGCACGGTGATCATGCCCCACATCAGCCAGACGGCGAAAGCCACCAGCAGGTTGGGAATCGATATCCAGAGATTGCGGTAAGCCGTTTTCTTGCCGGTGGATTCCCAGAACTTTTCGTCCTCGGGCCGCCAGTCGGCGATATCGGCGCGTGAGTGTGTAGTGTTGTTCATGATGGTTTCGTCGAGTGAAAAATGAGGGGTGGGTTCAGACCTGCGATTTGATGGCGCTGCTGCTCATGACGTCGGTACGCCGCACCTCGGTCCAGTACATCCAGATCAAGGAGACCCAGACCACGCCATACATCAGCATGAAGGCGCTGGAGCGGATGCCGGTGAGGTCAACCAGCATGCCGAACATGATGGGCAGCAGGAAGCCGGCCAGGCCACCGACCAGGCCGACGATGCCGGAGATAACGCCGATGTTGGTGGGGTACTCGTCGGAGATGTACTTGAAGACACTGGCTTTGCCAAAGGCCGATGCAATGCCGGCGATGAACAGCAGGACAGTGAAAACCCAGACGTTGAGTCCGAGGGTGAAGGTTTGGGGACCGTCGATCGTCTTGATCGTGAATTCGGTTTGCGGGTAGGACATGATGAAGAAGCAGATCCACATGACCCACATCACCCACCAGGTGACTTTGTGGGCGCCGTACTTGTCCGACATCCAGCCGCCGAGCGCGCGCAGCACGCCCCCTGGCAGCGAGAATGTCGCCGCCAGCAGGGCTGCGAGACGCAGGTCGAAGCCGTATTCGGCCACGTAATACTTGGTCATCCACAGCGCCAGCGCGACGTAGCCACCGAACACGATCGAGTAGTACTGGCAGTACTTCCACACGCGCGGATCCTTCAGCGCCAGCAGTTGCTCGCGCCAGGTGACGCTGGAATCGACGCGGTGCGATGGGTCGCTGTAGCTGAAGAACCAGAACAGCAGGGCGGCAATCAGCATGATGAGCGCATAGACCTGTGGCACCATGGCCCAACCGAAGGCCACCACCAGGGCCGGCGCCACAAACTTGGTGACCGCAGCCCCCGAGTTGCCAGCGCCGAAGATGCCCATGGCGAAGCCCTGCTGATGGCGCGGAAACCAGCGCGCTACGTAGGAGATGCCCACCGCAAACGAGCCGCCGGCCAGGCCGACGAACAGGCCGATCACCAGGAAGTGCCAGTACTGGGTGGCGTAGGACATCAGGTAGATCGGGATCACCGTGGACAGCATCAACAGGAAAAAGACGATGCGCCCGACGAAAATGTCGGTCCACATGCAAA
>JAKFXU010000405.1 GCA_021731215.1 Rhodoferax sp. | reverse complement strand
GAACAGCACGATGCCCAGGGCGCCAATCACATCACCCCGGTTATCACGCAGGGGAATGCGGCTGACCACAAAAGTGCCGGCCCGATTGGTCAGCAAGTCGATCAGGATCGGCTTGCCGGTTTCCAGCACCTGATGCATCTGGGTGTTTTGCACCACGCTGGCGACCGGATGACCGACAAAATCTTCCACCCGATCAAAGCCCAAAGCCGGTAAAAATCGTTGGTACTGCTCGTTGATCCAGACCACGCGGGCCTGCCGGTCGACCAGCATCATGCCTTCGCTGGCGTTGGCAAACAGGTCGAACATGGAGCGCGCGGCCAGCTCCAGAATGCTCTGGGCGTCACGCGGCAGGGTATCGGTTTTGGTCATGCGCGGATGGTAGCGTGCCGGCAGCGCATGACCCTTGCCACGCCTGAAATTCAAGCGCGCCGATGCCAGGCCAGCAAGCGTGGAGTGATCAGCACCAAGGCGACGCAGGCCAGCAGCACGGCCGACATCGGGCGCTCGACCAACACGGTCCAACTGCCCTGCCCGATCGACATCGCATTGCGCAACTGGGCTTCGGCCATGGGGCCCAGAATCAGGCCGACGATGACTGGCGCGGTGGGAAAATCATAGCGCCGCATCACCACGCCAAGCAGGCCCAGGCCGTACATCAGAAACAGGTCGAATGAGCTTTGCCGCATGCCGTAGACGCCGACCGTGGCAAAAATCAGAATGCCGGCATAGAGCTGCGGGCGGGGGATTTTGAGCAGCTTGACCCACAGGCCCACCATCGGCAGGTTGAGCACCAGCAACATCACATTGCCAATATAGAGCGACGCAATCAGGGCCCACACCAGCTCGGACGAGGTCTGGAACAGCTGGGGCCCGGCCTGAATGCCGTAGTTCTGCAAGGCCGACAACAAAATGGCCGCCGTCACCGAGGTGGGAATGCCCAAGGTCAGCAGCGGCACCAGGGTGGCCGTGACGGCGGCGTTGTTGGCCGCTTCCGGACCGGCCACGCCCTCAATGGCGCCGCTGCTGCCAAATTCTTTCTGGTGCTCGGGACGGGCCAGCTTGCGCTCCACGGCATAGCTCAGGAAGGTTGGAATCTCGGAACCACCGGCCGGAATGGTGCCAAACGGAAAACCGATGGCGGTGCCGCGCAGCCAGGCCGGCCAGGAGCGGCGCCACTCGGCCGCGCTCATGTGCACCTGGTTGAGCTTGTTCATGCTGGTCTGGCTGCGGCCCTCGTACAAGGCGTTGTACAGCACTTCGGCAATGGCAAACAGACCGACCGCAATCAGCACCACCTCCATCCCGTCCATGAATTCGAGCACGCCACCGGTGTAGCGCACTTGACCCGTGATCTGGTCGATGCCGACCAGCCCGAGCGCCAGGCCGAAGAACAGGGCGGTCAAGCCGCGCAGCGTGCTCTGGCCCAGCACCGCGCTGACGGTGGTGAAGGCCAGCAGCATCAGGCAGAAATACTCGGGCGGGCCGAGCTTGACGGCATACAGCGCCAGCACCGGCGCAAACAGGGTGACCAGGATGGTGGCAAACGTGCCGGCCACGAAGGAGCCAATGGCCGAAGTCGCCAGCGCCGCGCCAGCCCGCCCGTTCTTGGCCATCTTGAAGCCCTCCAGCGCCGTCACCATGGTGCCGGTTTCGCCCGGCGTGTTGAGCAGGATGGAGGTGGTCGAGCCGCCATACATGGCGCCGTAATAAATGCCGGCAAAAAAGATCATGGACGCGGTCGGCTCGACCTGGCCGGTAATGGGCAGCAGCATGGCGATGGTCACGGCCGGGCCCAGGCCGGGCAGCACGCCGATGCCGGTGCCCAGCACGCAACCGGCCAGGGCCCACAGCAGGTTGACCGGCGTGGCCGCCGTGGCAAAGCCACCGAGCAGTTGGTGCAAGATATCCATGGACTACTTTCTTGGGGTTTGGGCCGGCTTAGGGATGCGGAAGTAGCCAATGTTCCGTTTTTTGGGGGTGCTGGCGGGATGCAGTGCTAGGCGTTCCGAGTGCCGTGTGGCGAGCCACACAAGCGAGGAACAACAACGCAATGCGCCCGTCAGTGCCGTCGAAAATGGGATGTTGGTTATTTCCGCATCCCTTACAGCCAGCTGCTGCCGGTGAGGCCGGGCAGGTTGACCGCCAGCATTTTGGTGAACAGCCAGAACACCGGCGCCGCAATCACAACGCCGGTCACGCCATCCTGCAGCGTGCGACGCACACCGCCGGCCGGCTGGCCCTCGCCGGCGCGCAGGCCGCGCACCGCCAGCAGGTAGCACAGGGCGCAACTGAGCACAAAGCCGATGCGGGTGATCAGCGCCGCGTTGGCCAAGATGCCGGCCGACACCCAGGCCAGCGCCGCCCAGTCGCCACGCGCCGCGCCGGACGGCGGCTCCAGCTGGCGAAAGCCCCCGCTGTACGCCTCCCATAGCAGCCAGCCGCCGCACAAGCCCATGGCCAGCGCCAGCAGCCAGGGCAAAAAGTTGGGACCCACGCCGGCATAACCGGCGTCGGAGGGGATATCAAGCGCGCCAACCGCGAGCACCGCCGCCACCAGCCATGCGCCAGCCCCGATCAGGGTCTGGCCCACGCGCTGATCGGCGCCGGGCTGCACCGGGGCGGCAGCGGGCGACTCGGTCGGCTCCATCAGATCATCCCGGCGCGCACCATGGTGGCGCGCAGCGCGGCAAAGTCGCGCTCGACAAACTCGTCGAACGCCTTGCCGGTCAGCAAGGCGGGCGTCCAGCCATTCTTCTCCAGCGCCTGCGCCCAGGATTTGGTCTTGGTGGCATTGACCACGGTTTGGGTCAGGGCGTCGCGCTGGGCCGCTGTGATGTCGGCGGCACCGAAGACGCCGCGCCAGTTGCCAATTTCGACGTCAATGCCCTGCTCCTTGAGCGTGGGCACGTTGATGCCCTTGAGCCGCTGCCCCGAGGTGACGGCTATCGGCTTCATCTTGCCGCTTTCGATGTACTGCTGAAACTCGCTGTAGCCACTGCCCCCGATGGTCACGTTGCCGCCCAGAATGGCGGCCGTGGCTTCACCGCCGCCCCGGAACGGCACGTAGTTGATCTGGGCGGCCGGCACGCCCACCGCCTGGGCGATTTGGGCTGCCGCGATGTGCTCGGTGGAACCGCGCGAGCCGCCGCCCCACTTGATGCTGCCCGGGTCTTTCTTAAGTTGCGCCACCACCTCGGCCAGGGTCTTGAAGGGCGAGTTGGCGGGCAGCACGAATACGTTGTATTCCGTGGTCAGCCGCGCAATCGGCGTCAGTTGCGTGATCGACACCGGCGGCTTGCCGGTGATGATGCCCCCGAGCATGACGGCGCCCATCACCATCAGCGCATTCGGGTCGCCCTTGGAGGCGTTGTAGAACTGGGCCAGCCCGATCACACCGGCGGCGCCGCCTTTGTTCTCATAGCTGACCGAGTCGGCACCGGCTTCGCGCAAGGCGTTGCCCAGGGCGCGGCCGGTGCCGTCCCAGCCACCGCCCGGGTTGGCCGGAATCATCATCTTGAGGTTGGTGGCGGCCAGCGCCGACAGCGGCAGGCCCCCGGTAACGGCCAGAGCCGCCATCGACTTGAGAAAGGTATCGCGACGCATGGGTGTCTCCTGTAAAAGTTATGGACCGGGGTCATGGTGCGCCGCCTAGCTGTCAATCGGCTGTCCGGCGCGGTTTTATTTATCAGGGAAAGTACCAATGGCCCGGCCCAATGGGGTGATCTGTTAAAACACGGGCTATCCCACTTTTACGAAGAACCCAGCCCATGCTCAACTCACCTGCCGGCGTCAGCCCAGAGCCGCTCGCCAGCCCGGCCCCCACCATCGCCTGGACCGAGGCCGGCGAGCAATGCACGGCGCGCTGGCGCTCCGAGCGTGGCGCGCCAGCGCCCAAGCGCGTCGTGCTGGCCGATGACAGCACCAGCGCCGACAGCGCCTACCGCCTGGCCTGCGAGGGCAGCGCCCTGCTCTGGCGCGGCGATTTTCACAACGCCCGCCAATTGCTGCAGGCGCTGGCGCGCCGGGCCGACCAGGTGCCAGCGCGCAAGCGCAAGAAAGCCGCCCAACCGGTGGCGCTGGCAGACGCCTTTCACCAGCACCGCCTGGCGCAGTCGCAGCGCGCGCGCATGTTGGGCATGCTGCTGATCCCGTTCAATGCCGACTACAGCATTGCGCTGCGCCGCGCCCCCGATGTGAAAGTGGCCTGCGCCGAGGCCTGGGGCCCGGTAGATCCGGCGGCCGGCGCCAGCGTGGCATCGCTGCGCGAGCTGCTGGGCATCATCAGCGCGCACGAGTGGCGCCGGGTCGGCGTTGCAATCGCCGCCCTCGGCGCGGCCCCGCACAACCGGATTCATCCCCACTACGGCGTGTTCTCGCCGGTGCGCGGCGAATACATCCAGTTGGTCGCCAGCGCCCACCTGCCCAAACCCCCGAGCGGCCAGAGCGCGCTGCTGGCCTTTGACATTGGCACCGGCACCGGGGTGCTGGCCGCCGCTCTGGTGCGCCGCGGCGTCAGCCAGGTGGTGGCCACCGATCAGGACGCGCGCGCGCTGGCCTGCGCGCGCGACAACCTGGAGCGCCTGGGCGTTGCGAGCCAAGTGCAGCTGGTGCAGGCCGATCTGTTTCCCGAGGGCCGCGCCTCCCTCATCGTGTGCAACCCGCCCTGGCTGCCGGCCCGGCCCGGTTCGCCGCTGGAGCGCGCGGTGTACGACGAAGGCGGGCGCATGTTGCAAGGTTTTCTGCAGGGTTTGACGGCGCACCTGGCGCCCAAAGGCGAGGGCTGGCTGATCTTGTCGGACCTGGCCGAACGCCTGGGCTTGCGCGAGCGCGCTCAATTGCTGGCGGCGTTCGAGCGCAACGGCTTGCGGGTGGTGAGCCGCATCGATGCCAGGCCGCAGCACGCCAAAGCCTCGGATGCCAGCGATCCGCTGCACGCGGCGCGCGCCGCTGAAGTGACCTCGCTCTGGCGCTTGGCGGCGGCTTGAAAATTGTTAGCGCGTGCCAATCTCCCGCCCATGAAACTGCTGCTGATTGAAGACGACCCGGCGCTGCGCAAAACGCTGCTGCGGGCCCTGACCCGGCTGGGTTGGGCGGTCGAGGTCTGTGCCGATGGCCTGGCCGCGCTGGCGCACTGGCAGCAGTGCGCGCCCGATGTGGTCTTGCTCGACCTGAGCCTGCCCGGCCTGGACGGCCTGCAGATCCTGGCCCAGGCGCGCGGGCGCGGCCTGAGCACGCCGGTGCTGATCCTGACCGCACGCGGCACCGTGGGCGACCGGATTTTGGGGCTCAATGCCGGCGGCGACGACTACCTGCCAAAACCGTTCGACCTCGACGAACTGGAAGCCCGGCTGCGCGCGCTGCAGCGCCGGCGCCCGGACAGCAGTGCAGACGCCGCCAGCCCGGCCAAGCCAGGCGCCCTGCGCTATGACAGGGACAGCGGCGCGATCTACCACCAGGGCCAGGTGCTGGAGCTCACGCCGCGTGAGCTGGCCCTGCTCAAGCCCTTGCTGGCACGGCCCGGCCACGCCGTCAGCAAGGAGCGCCTGTTTGAACTGGTGTTCCCCGGCGCGGTCGAGGTGCAGTACGAGGCGATCGAGGTGGTGGTCTACCGGCTGCGCAAAAAGCTGCTGCCCACCGGCGCCAGCTTGATGACGCTGCGCGGGCTGGGCTATCTGCTCAAGGTGGCCGCATGACAGGCGCAGGGGCGATCTCGCTGCGCCGCTACTTATTGTTGGGCATTTTGCTGCCGATCGGCCTGTTCATCCTGGTGGACACCATCAGCCTGTACCGCCAGGCGCTGGCGGCCGTCAACACCGCCTACGACCGCACCCTGCTGGCCTCGGCCAAGTCGATTGGCGAACACATCGATGCCAGCGGCGAAGGCGACACGGCGCAGCTGCGCGCCACCGTGCCCTACGCGGCGCTGGAAGCGTTTGAAGCCGACAACCGCAGCCGCATGGTGTACCGCATCTCCAGCGTCGCGGGCACCCTGATCGACGGCTTTGCCGACCTGCCGCTGTGGACCGGAACCATTCCCGAGCGCGGGCCCTACGCCGCCTTGGTTGACTTCTATGACGCCTCGTTTCGCGGCGACGCGGTTCGGGTGGCGGTCCTGCTGCAGCCCATTGCCACCGAGCGCGGGCGCGCCATGGCCGTGGTGCAGGTGGCCGAAACGCTGGAGTTGCGGCGCACGCTGGCGCGCCAGATTCTGGTCGATACCCTGTGGCGCCAGGCCGCGCTGGTGTCGGTGATCGTCTTGATTGTGATTGTGGTGGTGCAGCGCGCCACCCGCCCGGTGCGCCGCCTGAGCGCCCAGTTGCAGGCCCGCCCGGACGACGACCTGACGCCGTTGCAGGCGCCGGGCGCGCCGCGCGAACTGATTCCGCTGATCGACGCCACCAACCACCTGATGAGCCGCCTGCAGCATTTGCTGGAACATCAGAAGCGCTTTGTGCGCGACGCCGCGCACCAACTGCGCACGCCGCTGGCGGTGCTGAAGGTGCAGGTGCAGTCGGCGCTGCGCGGCGACCTGGCGCCGCAGCAAGCACTCGAAGAAATCAACGACACAGTCGAGCGCGCCACGCTGCTGGCCAACCAGATGCTGTCGCTGGCCAAGGTGGCGCAACTGAGCCACCAGAGCGCCCCCGGCACGCTGGACTGGGCCCAGGTGCTGCGCGAAGTGGCGCTCGACTTGTCACCCCTGATCGCAGCCAAGGACCTCGATTTCGAAATTGCAACGCAACCGGCCTGGGTGCGCACCCACGACTGGATGCTGCGCGAACTCTCGCGCAACCTGCTGCACAACGCGATCAAGCACACGCCGGTCAACGCCAGCTTGAACGTGCACCTGGTCTGCGATGCGCGCGTGGCCGCCCTGGTGATCAGCGACAGCGGCCCCGGCATTTCAGCCGAACTGCGCGCGCGCCTGTTCCAGCCCTTCTCGGCCGGCGAAACGCAGTCCGGCGCGGGCCTGGGGCTGGCAATCTGCCTGGAGATCGTGCAGGCGCTGGGCGGGGGCATCAGCCTGGACAACCGCAGCGCGCACGGCTGCATCACGGGCCTGGACACCACGGCGCGCCTGCCGCTGGCGCAAGATAAAGCCTGATCCTAGGAGCCTGTCGGACTTTGGAATCGTCGGCTGCAAATTGACCGCAGCGGTCCATTTTTGGCTCCGCCGCTCTTCGAGAACACCGTCTTTTTGACCCATAGCGGGGCTATGGGCCTGCAAATCCGGTAAAAACTGTCCTCGCTGGGGCCAATTTTGGCTTCGCCGCTCTTCGAGAACGCTCTCGACGACCAAAGCCCGACAGGCTCCTAGATTCCTCGGTTGACCGCTTGTTTTCATCCCAACAAATTCTTATGAACGTTGACTTTTGGGGCTTCGAGACAGTTCACCTTTTGGGTGAAACCGTTACGCGTCCGATTGAGGAATCTAGCCGTAGGGTGGGCAAAGCGCAGCGTGCCCACCAACTTCAATCCGTTCCAACCAACCAGTCCGTGGGCACGCTGCGCTTTGCCCACCCTACAACTGACGTGGAGCGACCTGGCATCGCCCGGTGGCGCCGGGCTGAGGCGCTTGCCGCCCGGCATCAGTCCTTGAACACCGCCGCCCGTTTCCCCATGTTCGCCATCATCGCCTCGCTCAGGTCCTTGGACATCAGCATGGCGGCGTTCCAGGTGGCGATGTAGTTCAGGCCGTCGGCCACCGTGTGGTCGCGCGCATAGGTGATCATCTCCTTGCTGCCGCGAATCGACAGCGGCGACTTGGCCGCGATGGTGGCGGCGATCTCGCGCACCCCGGCGCGCAGCGCTTCACGCGATTCGAACACGCGGTTGACCAGGTGCATTTCGCGCGCTTCCTCGGCGCTGACCTGGCGCCCGGTATAGGCCAGCTCGCGCGCCATGCCTTCGCCAATCAGCCGGGGCAGGCGTTGCAGCGTGCCCACGTCGGCGGTCATGCCGATGTCGATTTCCTTGACCGTGAAGCTGGCATCAAGCGAGCAGTAACGCATGTCGGCGCAGGTGATCAGGTCGATGCCACCGCCGACGTAGGCGCCATGGATGGCGGCCAGCACCGGTTTGCGGCAGCGCTCCAGGCTGGTCAGGGTGTCCTGCAAATCCAGAATCACGCGGCGCAGCGCCTCACGCGTGCGGCCGTCGCAATCGTGCTGGATTTGCGGGCCCAGCGCCAGCATCATCTGCAGGTCGATGCCGGCGGTGAACAGCTTGCCTTCGCCCTCCAGAATCGCCACCCGCGCCTCGGGCGTTTCGTCCACCCACCGGAAGGCCTGGCGGATTTCCTGCCACATGGGGGCGTTCATGGCATTGGCCTTTTCCGGGCGGTTCAGGCGCACGGTGGCAATGTGGTCTTGAAGCGTGACGCTGAGGGTTTCAAAGTTCATGCTGGGGTTCTCGAATGGTCGGGTGGTCATGCGGTTTTGGCGGCCTCGCTGCTGACGCTGTCGAGGGAAAGCGCCAGTTCGGTGCCCTGCTTGATGGCGCGTTTGGCATCGAGCTCGGCGGCCTGGTCGGCGCCGCCAATCAGGTGCACGGTGCAGCCGGCGGCCACCAGTTCGGCCTGCAATTCGCGCTGCGGCTCCTGGCCCGCGCACAGCACCACGGCGTCGGCCGGGATGGTCATCTCGCGCTCGCCCAGCGTGATGTGCAGGCCGGCGTCGTCGACCTTGCGGTAGGCCACGCCCGACAGCATTTCGACCTTGCGGTTCTTGAGCGAGGTGCGGTGAATCCAGCCGGTGGTCTTGCCCAGACTGTCACCGACTTTGCTGGCCTTGCGCTGCAGCAGGAACAGCTTGCGCGGGCTGTGCTCGATCTGCGCGGCTTTGAGGCCACCGCGCTCGGCATAACGGGTGTCCACGCCCCATTCGGCGAAGAACTTGGCCGGCTCCAGGCTGGGGCTGGCGCCCTGGTGCAGCAGGTACTCGGCCACGTCGAAGCCAATGCCGCCGGCGCCGATCAGCGCCACCGTCCTGCCCACCGCGCACTTGTCGCGCAGCACGTCGAGGTAGCCCACCACCTTGGGGTGCTCAATGCCTTCGATTTCCGGCGTGCGCGGGCTCACGCCGGTGGCCAAAACGACCTGCCGGAAGCCGTCAGCGGCCAACTCCTGGGCGCTGACGCGCTGATTAAGTTTGAGTTTGACGCCGGTCAGCTCGATCTGGCGGCCAAAGAAGCGCAGGGTCTCGCCAAACTCTTCCTTGCCCGGCACCTGCTTGGCGATGTTGAATTGCCCGCCAATCTCGCTGGCGGCGTCGAACAGCGTCACCTCAAAGCCACGCTGGGCGGCAGTGGTGGCAAAGGCCAGACCGGCCGGGCCGGCGCCGACCACGGCAATGCGGCCCCGCACCTTGGCCGGGGTGATATTGAGCAAAGTCTCGTGGCAGGCACGTGGGTTGACCAGGCAGGAGGTAATCTTGCCGGCAAAGGTATGGTCCAGACAGGCCTGGTTGCAGCCGATGCAGGTGTTGATTTCGTCGGCTTTGCCAAGTGCTGCTTTCTGCACAAACAGCGGATCGGCCAGCAACGGGCGCGCCATCGACACCATGTCGCAAAAGCCCTCCCGCAGCAGTTGTTCGGCCACTTCGGGCGTGTTGATGCGATTGGTCGCCACCAGGGGGATGCCGACCTGGCCCTTGAGCCTTTGCGTGACCCAGGCCCAGGCCGCGCGCGGCACCTTGGTGGCAATGGTCGGAATGCGCGCCTCGTGCCAGCCAATGCCGGTGTTGAGAATCGTCACGCCGGCGGCTTCCAGCGCCTGGGCGAGCTGCACCACTTCTTCCAGCGTAGAGCCGCCTTCGACCAGGTCCAGCATCGACAGGCGAAAGATGATGATGAAGTTGGGGCCCACGCGCGAGCGCGTGCGGCGCACGATCTCCAGCGGGAAGCGAATGCGGTTCTCATAACTGCCGCCCCATTCATCGTCGCGCTGGTTGGTGCGCGCGGCGATGAACTCGTTGAGCAAATAGCCTTCCGAGCCCATGATTTCGACGCCGTCGTAACCCGCGTATTGGGCCAGCGCAGCGCAACGCACGAAGTCGACAATGGTTTGGCCGACCTCTGCGCTGCTCAGGGGATGGGGGCGAAACGGGTTGATCGGCGCCTGCAGCGCGCTCGGCGCCACCAACTCCGGGTGGTAGGCGTAGCGCCCAAAGTGCAGGATTTGCATCGCGATCTTGCCGCCGGCCTGGTGCACCGCAGCCACCACCGGCTGGTGCTTGTCGGCTTCGGCCTCGGTCGTCATGCGCGCGCCACCGGGCATCGGACGGCCCCGGTCATTGGGTGCGATGCCACCGGTCACGATCAGACCGACGCCGCACCGGGCGCGCTCGTCGTCAAAGAGTCCTCCAATAATCAGTTTGGTGGTGCAACCATGCAAGCAGTTGCAGCAGTTTATGACAAGCCCACTCCAGCGCGCATGGAGGCGGCGCAAGCTGGCCTGCTCTTTTCCTGACTTATGATCTTGCATATTGATGGCCGACGCGCCATACTGCCCCCGCACCAAACCCCGAACACCCGCCATGCCCGACAAAAAATTCGTTGGCTTCCCGGATATCCACCATGATTCTGCAGAGCTGCCGACCCGCCCCATGTTGCTGGCAGAACTGCCCCGGCAGGCGCGCATCGACCATGAGATGGCGATCATCCGGGCCCACCATGAGCGCATCGCCAAGGCGATCGACGTTTTCTGGGGTCACCGCGACTGCGTTGAATACATCCAGCAATTGATTCTCAGCGGTGGCGACGGCGTCGGCAAGGCCAGGATCGGCTTCAAACGCGAAGTGCTGTCGGCCCTGATCAACCTCACCACCTTGCACGACCTTGAGTAGGGCTGAAGTAACGCCATAACTGGATTGCTGCGCCTGCGCCTGGAGCGCCACCGTACTGTTGATGCTGCTGCTCGCTGGCTGCGCCAGCACCGACACCATCCGCGGCCAATTGAACTTCGATTTACGCCCCGAGGGCGCGCGCGCCGATGTAGTCTGGCCATCTGCCCCCGATACGCCGCGCTATCGCTACCTGGGTGAATTGATTGGTGAACCCAATTTTGTGCGGAGCGATAAGACACAAAGCACCTTGACGACGGCGTTCAACTGGATGGTCGGCCTGTTCGAGAGCTACACGCCGCTCTTGCTGCAACGTCCGCAGCACGGCACCGTGAGCAACAGCGGGCGCATCTTTGTGGTCGACCCCGGGCGCAACGCCGTGCTGGTGTTTGACCCGAATCCGCCGGCCGAAGGCGATTCGAAGAGCAAAGAGGGTCATCTGCTGGTCTGGGACCTGGCCGCCAACCTTGCGCGTTTCGAAGCGCCGGTTGCCGTGGCGATGGCCTGGAATGGCGGCGCCATCGGCCTGGCCACCAAGTGCTTGCAAGCGCTGGACCGGCACAGCCGCGACTTGCTGCTGCTGACCGATGGCGCCAACAGCACCGGCACGCTGGCGCCGCTTCGCGCCGCCTGGCTGGCCCAACGCGCCGGCGTGCGCATTCATGCGGTCGGCATCGGCGCCGCGCCCGTGGCCGGCACGGACGCCCGCACCTCAGTTGCCGATCTTGATGAAGCCACGCTGCAACAGATCGCCGAGCAGAGCGGCGGCAGTTACCAGCGCGCCACCGACAGTGCGGCGCTGGCGGCATCCAGGTGCCCGAATTGACGCAGCACTGGTGGAACCTGAGCGCCGACGCACCCGCTCGCGCCACGCTGCCGGCGCGCAGCTTGAACGTTGCGCCAGCCGATGCCGCGCCGGCCGCGAGCGAAGCTATGACCCAGGCTGCGGCCTCGGCCGCGACTGAACCGGCTGCGCTTGCGGCCGGCGCTGCTGCGGCGACTCCAGCACAGCTATTGGCGACCCTGGTCACCACGACAAAATCGTGGCTGTTGCTGGCCTGCGGGGCACTGCTCGGTACCGGGCTGACACTGGCCCATCTCCGCCGCCCGCGGGTACGCGCCGCCTGGCGCCTGCGGCGCGCCTGCCGCGGCGGCGACGCCAGCGCGCTGCGCGACGCCTTGCTGCAATGGACGGCGATGGTCTGGCCGCAGGCAGCGCCCTCGACCCTGGAAGCGCTAGCGCAACGCCTGCCAGACCCGGCCGCGCGCCGCGCACTGGCCAGCCTGGATCGCTGCCTCTATGGCCGCAACGCTGGCCACTGCGATGTCGCCACACTGCGCGCCGCCGTGCGCGCGGTCAAAGCTGGCGTCGCAGCCGTGGCGAACGGCAACTTAAATCCTGCTGCATACAATATGAGCTTTAAAAACTCAGTGCAAATCAGCTTATGAACGTTTTGCATGAGCACAGTTGTAGGGTGGGCAAAGCGCAGCGTGCCCACCAACTTCAATCCGTTCCAACAAACCAGTCCGTGGGCACGCTGCGCTTTGCCCACCCTACTGCTACTGGGGTGCACCAGAAAACGCCCAATGCCACCGTCGGGGCGCGGCTGGCACCGGCAGGGTGCGCCGCGTGGGCAGACAGTCGCTGTTTCCAGCCGGTTGGACCGCAAAACGCGGGCACGAATCCTGCTACATACAATGTGACATTTGGAATCATCATGGCGAATCAGCTTATGAGCGTTTTGCATGAGCGGCAAGCGTAAACCCCGATGCAGGGCTGACTTCGATGGCGTTACAGTTCTGCTCCAGGATGGAACCACAGCAAACTGTCGCCGTCCATTTTTGATGCAATTTTTTCAACCGGAGTAATGCAAATGAATCTGAACAAAGTAACAACCATGGCCGCCATCGTGGCAGCCCTGGGTACCCTGATGGCCGCCCCGGCCCAGGCTGGCAAAACCGTGGACGGCATCAAGGCACGGGGTCAGGTTATTTGCGGCGTCAACACCGGCCTGGCCGGTTTCTCTGCCGCCGACTCTTCCGGCAAATGGACCGGGCTTGATGTGGACGTGTGCCGCGCCATCGCCGCTGCCACACTGGGCGACGCCGAAAAAGTCAAATATGTGCCGCTCAACGCGCAGCAACGCTTCACCGCACTGCAGTCGGGCGAGATCGACGTGCTGTCGCGCAACACCACCTTCAGCCTGACGCGCGATGCGTCGCTGGGCCTGCACATGACCGCCGTCACCTACTACGATGGCCAGGGCTTCATGGTGCCGGTCAAGAGCAAGATCAAGAGCGCCAAGCAGCTCAAGGGGCAAACCGTTTGCGTGCAGTCCGGCACCACCACCGAAAAAAACCTGACCGACTACTCCAAAGCCAATGGCCTGGGCATCAAGCCGGTGGTGTTTGAAAAAGTGGAGGCGGCCACCGGCGCCTATTTCGCCGGCCGCTGCATCGCCTACACCACCGATGCCTCGGGTCTGGCCTCGGTGCGTAACAAGGAAGCCAAGAACCCGGCCGAGCACCTGATCCTGCCCGAGCTGATTTCCAAGGAGCCGCTGGGCCCGATGGTGCGCCGTGGCGACGACGAGTGGTTTGCCATCGTCAAATGGGTGATCTACGGTTTGCTCGAAGCGGAGGAATATGGCCTGACGCAGGCCAACGTCGAGCAGATGAAGACCAGCACCGACCCCGTGGTGCAGCGCCTGCTGGGCACCACCGAAGACACCGGCAAGCTGCTCGGCCTGGACAAGGACTGGATGGCCAAGGCTTTGAAAGCCACCGGCAACTATGGCGAGATTTTCGAGCGCAACGTCGGACCGAAGTCGGCGCTGGGCCTGCCGCGCGGCAGCAACAATCTGTGGAACAAGGGCGGCCAGATGTACGCCTACCCGATTCGCTGATTGCGGGCTGACGTTAACAAAAGCCGCCTGCCAGGCCCGGCCCTGCAGGCGGCTTTTTTCCAGTGTGATTCTGTTTGATTCTTCGTGACCGCGTCCGCCACCCATGACTCCTTCCTCCCCTCCCAAAAAGAAAAATTGGTCCTGGCGCAGCCAGGCCTTCCGAGGGCTGATTTACCAGTTCCTGGCCATTGGCGTGATCGCCCTGGTGCTCTGGTTTCTGGCCCGCAACACGGTTTACAACATGCAGGTGCGCGGCATTCAGAGCGGCTTCGACTTTCTGTTGCAGCCGGCCGGCTTTGACATCGGCGAAAGCCTGTACCTGTTTGACTCGGCGCATGCTTACTGGCGCGCCTTTCTGGTCGGCCTCACCAACACCCTGCGGGTGGCGGTGCTGGGCATCATCCTGACCACCCTGATCGGAACCCTGCTCGGAATCGGCCGTTTTTCGCGCAACGCGCTGGTGCGCGGCCTGTGCATGGCCTACGTGGAATTTTTCCGCAACGTGCCGATCCTGCTGCAGTTGCTGATGTGGTATTTGCTGCTGACCGAACTGCTGCCCAGCGCCACCGACGCCTGGACCCTGGGCCCCTTCTTTCTGAGCAAGGGCGGTTTGAACTTTCCGATCCCGGTCTGGGCCGCGGGCCAAGCCTGGGCCCTGGCCGGCCTGATCGCCGGCGTCTGTGTCGCCTGGTTTTACCGCCAATGGGCGATTCGCCGGTTTGAAGAGACCGGCGTGCCCAAAAGCATGTTCTGGCTGCCGCTGGCCATCGTGCTGGCGATGAGCCTGCTGGGCTGGCTGCTGGGCGGCGCGCCGACCGCCTTGAACCATCCGGTCAAGGGTGAATTCGCCATCGAACAGGGCGGCGCCCTGACGCCCGAGTTCCTCGCCGTCTTGCTCGGCCTGACGATCTACACCGCCGCCTTTGTGGCGGAAGTGGTGCGCGCCGGTATTCAGTCCGTCGCCGCCGGTCAGGCCGAAGCCGCCGCTGCCTTGGGACTGAGCGCTGGCCAGACCATGCAGTTGGTGGTGCTGCCGCAGGCCTTGCGCGTGATCATTCCGCCCATGACCAACCAGTTTCTCAACCTGACCAAGAACTCCTCACTGGCGGTGGCCATTGGCTATCCCGACGTGGTGTCGATTGCCAATACGGCCTTGAACCAGACCGGGCGTGCCGTGGAGTGCATCGCGATCGTGATGCTGGTGTACTTGAGCACCTCGCTGGCCACCTCGCTGCTGATGAACTGGTACAACGCCCGTGCGGCCATCAAGGAACGCTGAGCGCAGGACACACCATGACCGCCAACACCTATCAACCCATTGCCGCACGCCCGGCCCCGGTCGACACCGAAGGCGCCGGCGCGTGGATCAAGGCCAATCTGCTGGGCGACCGCAGGACCACCCTGTCCACCCTCCTGATTGGCGGACTGCTGCTCTGGTACCTGCCGCAGTTCCTCAACTGGGCCCTGTTCCAGGCCAGTTGGCTGCCCAACGTGGAAGCCTGCCGCGCCAGCGGCGTCGGCGCCTGCTGGGGCGTGATCGCCGAAAAATACCGCTTGATCATTTTCGGCCGCTACCCGTTCGAGCAGCAATGGCGCCCGCTGGTGGCCACCGGGCTGCTGACCGGCCTGCTGGTGGCGAGCTGCGTGCGGCTGTTCTGGAAGCCCTGGCTGGCCTTGTTGTGGCTGGCCGTGCTGGCCGTGTTTTTCACGCTGATGTTCGGCGACGTGCTGGGCCTGACCCGGGTCGAGACCGATCGCTGGGGCGGCTTGCCGCTGACGATTCTGCTGGCCTCGCTGTCGATCGCCATGGCCTTTCCGATTGCGCTGGTGGTGGCCCTGGGGCGGCGCTCCGACCTGCCCGCGATCCGGACCTTCTGCACCCTCTATGTGGAGCTGGTGCGCGGCGTGCCGCTGATCTCGGTGCTGTTCATGGCCTCCTTCATGTTCCCGTTGTTCATGCCCGAGGGCTTCACGATCGACGTGCTGATCCGGGTGCTGGTGGGCATCACCCTGTTCGCCGCCGCCTACATGGCCGAAGTCATTCGCGGTGGCTTGCAGGCCATCCCCAAGGGGCAGATCGAAGCCGCCGCCACGCTCGGCCTGTCGTACTGGCAGACCCAGCGCAAGATCGTGCTGCCGCAGGCGCTGGCGATGGTGGTGCCGGGCATCATGAACAACTTCATCTCGATTTTCAAGGACACCTCGCTGGTGACCATCGTCAGCCTGTATGAGCTGACCGGCGCGCTCGGGCTGGCGCTCAACTCGGATGCCGACTGGCGGCCATTCAAGATCGAAGGCTACCTGTTCATCGCCCTGATTTACTTCGGCTTCTGCTTTGCCATGTCACGCTACAGCCTGTGGGTCGAAAAGCAGGTCAACAAAGGCAAGGCGCGCTAAGCCGCCAATACCAAACCCCTATCATCATGTCTGAACCCATCATTACCTTTGACAAAGTCAACAAGTGGTACGGCAACAACTTTCATGTGTTGCGCGATATCGACCTCACCGTGACCAAGGGCGAGCGCATCGTGGTTTGCGGCCCCTCGGGCTCCGGCAAATCAACCCTGATTCGCTGCATCAACCGGCTCGAAGAACACCAGCAGGGCCACTTGACCGTGGACGGCGTCGAATTGACCGACGACGTCAAGGCGATCGACGACGTGCGCAAGAAAGTGGGCATGGTGTTTCAGCAGTTCAATCTGTTCCCGCACCTGACCGTGCTGGAAAACCTGACGCTGTCGCCGATGTGGGTCGGTAAGATGCCCAAGCGAGAAGCCGAAGAAAAGGCGATGCACCAGTTGGAGCGGGTGCGCATTGCCGAGCAGGCCAGCAAATACCCGCTGCAGCTCTCGGGCGGCCAGCAGCAGCGGGTGGCGATTGCGCGGGCCCTGTGCCTGAAGCCCAAAATCATGCTGTTCGACGAGCCCACTTCGGCGCTGGACCCGGAGATGATCAAGGAAGTGCTGGACGTCATGATCGAGCTGGCCAACCAGGGCATCACCATGATTTGCGTGACGCATGAAATGGGTTTTGCCAAGGCGGTGGCAGACCGCGTGATCTTCATGGACCAGGGCCAGATCGTGGAGCAGAACAACCCGCACGACTTCTTCAACAACCCGCAGAACGAGCGCAGCAAGGACTTTTTGTCGAAAATTCTGGGCCACTGACTGACCTTGACCGTGCGGCGCAAGCAACCAGAGATGTTTGCAATCGTTACCGACCGGGCCGGCCAGACCGCGTGCGAGCTGGCGCGCCCCGCTGCTCCTTGAACCTAGCCAGGTCACCCCCATGCCAAAAACCATCCGCTACGCCTTGCTGTCCGTGCGCGATCTGCTGGCATCGGCCGGGCCGTTTGTCCTTTTGACCCTCGGCTTGCTGGCCTTGGCCTACGGGTGGCTGGACCCGACACCGCCCAAGCAGGTGACGCTGGCAACCGGCCCGGCCCAGAGCGCCTACGCCGAATTTGGCGAGCGCTACGCCCAGGCCATGGCGGCCTATGGCATTGAAGTGCAGTTGCTGGCCAGCGAAGGCTCTTCGCAAAACCTTGAATGGCTGGCCGCGGGCAAGGCCGATCTGGGCTTTGTTCAGGGTGGCAGCAGCGCCGCGCGGCCCGGCAGCGATCAGGACGCGCTGGCGTCGCTGGGCAGCCTGTTCGTCGAACCGGTGTGGCTGTTTTACCGCAGCGCAGCGGCGCAACAAGTGTCGCCTGACGCCACGCTCAAGGCGCTGACCCAACTCAAGGGGCTGCGCGTCAACGTCGGCACCGCGGGCAGCGGCGTGCCCAGCCTGATGGAAAAATTGTTCAACCTCAACCGCATCGAGAACAGCGCCCTCACCCTGTCGCGGCTGGCGCAGACGCCGGCCACGGTGGCGTTTTTGAATGGCGAGCTCGACGCCCTGGTTTTTGCTTCGGCACCCGAATCGCCCATGGTGCAAATGCTGCTGCAAACCCCGGGCGTGAAACTGATGGACTTTGCCCAGAGTGAGGCCTACGCGCGCCGCCTCACGTTTTTGACGCCGGTGACCCTGCCGCGCGGCGTGGTCGATCTGGCCACTGATTTACCGGCCCAGGACCTGCGCCTGGTGGCCCCCACCACCACGCTGATTGCCAGCAGCCGTGTGCATCCGGCCGTGTTGCAACTGTTCTCCCAGGCCGCGCTGGCCCTGCACGGCCAGGCCGGCTGGTTCAGCCGCGCCGGCGAATTCCCCAACACCGCCCATACCGAGTTTCCCCTGTCCCGCGAAGCCGAGCGCACCATGCGCAACGGCATCCCCCTGCTGCAGCGCTACCTGCCTTTTTCCTACGCCAACCTGGTCGAGCGCATGTGGCTGGCGCTGGGCCTCATCATCGCCGTGCTGCTGCCGCTGAGCCGCATCGTGCCGCCGCTGTACGAGTTCAGAATCCGTTCCCGGGTGTTCCGCTGGTATGGGCAGTTGCGCCAGATCGAAGACCGCGCCGCCCGCCATGTCCAAGCGGTGCCGGAGCTGGTCGAGGAGCTTGAGCAACTGGCGCTGCGCGTCGGCAAAATCACGATACCGCTGTCCTATGCGGATGAACTTTATGCGCTGCGCAACCACATTGAGCTGGCGCGCAAGAAACTGCTGGCAAGCTAGCGCAGCGCCATCAGTGCGCTTGACTTGCATTGGTACATGGCGTGATCGGCCACGTTCAGCAAGGTATTGAAATCAGAACCATCATCCGGGTACAACGCCAGACCTACGCTGGCCCCAATACTCAGATGTACGCCGCTGTCCAGGGTGACCGCATCGGCTAGCGTGTCAAACAGTTTTTCGCCGATGGAATCGAGCTCTTGCGGATTGTCGATCGATTCAATAATCAAAACAAACTCGTCCCCGCCCAGCCGGGCCACTGTATCGCACGCCCTGACCGCACCGACCAGGCGCTTGGCAATCGCCACCAGCACGGCGTCGCCAGCGGCATGGCCATGGTTGTCGTTGACGGCCTTGAAATCATTCAGATCAATCATCAAAATGGCAAATGACAGGCCACTGCGCTTGGCCCGCGCCACTGCAGAATGAAAGCGGTCCGTCAGCAGGAGGCGATTGGCCAGACCGGTCAGGTCATCGTGATGGGCCTGAACCATCAGCAACTGCTCTCTGGCTTTAAGCCCGCTAATCTCACCCCGCATCGAATTCGCCCAGGTCAGCGCCTGGTCTCGCTGCGCCTGAGTCTGCTGCAATCTACGACCCAAGTCGATCAAAACCCCGAGCAGCACCAGCGCGCCCGCCATCAGCAGCGCCACCACGGCGGACTCGACCAGCACATGATTGATCACTGCGTAGGCGCCAAGGCCCAGCACAATGCTGAGCACCAGCCAGAAGCGCTGAGATCGATTCAGGAATCTTGGGGGACGCCGAAGCCTCGGCATGGCCTTCTCCAAAGTTCGGGGGGGTAACTTGATAGCTTGATGCACCCGGGTCAGCGCGGCTGCGCCGATGCGACGGGTTGCTATTTTGACAAGCGATTGGGGCGCTGTCTATCCCACGAATGGGGGATGCGCCATCATGGCGCTGCCGGGGTTGGCGCTTCAGGCCGGACGACGACCGAAGCCACCCCCGCCCGGCGTGCAAATCTCGAACACGTCACCGGCCTGCATCTCGGCCTGGCCGATGTGGCCGAGTGCTTCAATCCGGCCGTCCGCCCGCAGCACCCGGTTGACGCCGACCTGGCCCGGCTGCCCGCCGGCCAGGCCGAACGCGCCATGCGTGCGGCCGTTGGACAGGATGCTGGCGGTCATGGGCTCCAGGAACCTGACGCGCCGCACGCCGCCGTTGCCGCCCTGCCATTGACCCGCGCCGCCCGAGCCGTGGCGGATTGCATAGCTTTCCAGCCGCACCGGAAAACGGAACTCGAGCACCTCCGGGTCGGTCAGGCGGGAATTGGTCATGTGGGTTTGCACCACGCTGGTCCCGTCAAAGCCGTCCCCGGCGCCGGAGCCACCCGAGATCGTTTCGTAATACTGGTAATGGGCGTTGCCAAAGGTGAAGTTGTTCATGGTGCACTGGCTGGCCGCCATTGCCCCCAGCGCGCCATACAAGGCGTTGGTGATGCAGCTTGAGGTTTCCACGTTGCCCGCCACCACCGAAGCCGGCGGGTTCGGATTGAGCATGGAGCCCGGCGCAATGATGACCTGCAGCGGCTTGAGGCAGCCCGCGTTGAGCGGAATATCGTCGTCCACCAGAGTGCGGAACACATACAAAACCGCCGCCATGCAGACCGCGGTCGGCGCATTGAAGTTATTGGTTTGCTGCGGGGAAGTACCGGTGAAGTCGATCACCGCGCTGCGCTCGGCCGCATTGACGCGAATCGCCACCTTGATCTGGGCCCCGTTGTCCAGTGGCAAGGTGAACGTGCTGTCTTGCAGGCGTGTGATGACGCGGCGCACCGATTCTTCGGCGTTGTCCTGCACGTGGCGCATGTAGGCCTGCACCAGGTCCAGGCCAAAATGCTCGGCCATCTTGCCCAGTTCCTGCACGCCTTTTTCATTGGCGGCGATCTGCGCCTTTAGATCGGCCATGTTCTGCTGCGGGTTGCGGCTAGGGTATTCACCGCTTTGGAGCAGCGCCACCATCGCTGCCTCGCGCAGCACGCCCCGATCCACCAGCTTGAAGTTGTTGATCTGCACACCCTCCTCCTCGATGCGGGTGGAGAACGGCGGCATGGAGCCCGGCGTGATGCCGCCGACATCGGCGTGGTGGCCGCGGGAACCGACATAGAACATGGCCCCCACGCTTGTCGCTTCGCGTACTACGCTGCCCCCCGAGGGGGCGCTCGCGCCTTGGGGCGGCCCGGCGGCGCTCAGGGTCTGCGCATTCAGATACACCGGCGTGATGACCGTGATGTCGGGCAAATGGGTGCCGCCATGGTAGGGGTCGTTGAGCACGTAGACGTCGCCCGGCTGCATGGTGGCTGAGTTCTCGCGCACCACAGTCTTGATGCTTTCGCCCATGGAGCCCAGGTGCACCGGCATGTGCGGCGCGTTGGCAATCAGGTTGCCCGCTGCATCAAACAGGGCACAGCTGAAGTCCAGCCGCTCCTTGATGTTGACCGAGTAGGCGGTGTTTTGCAACTGCAGCCCCATCTGCTCGGCGATGTTCATGAACAGGTTGTTGAAGAC
>JAKFXU010000439.1 GCA_021731215.1 Rhodoferax sp. | reverse complement strand
GTGCTGGTGGTGACCAGAAAGGTGTAGCCGTCGGCGGCGGCGGACTTGACTGCCTCGGCCCCCAGAATGCCGTTGGCACCGGCCTTGTTTTCAATGGTGGATGCCTGACCGAGGGCCTCTCCCATACCCTGGGCCACGATGCGGCCTATGGCATCAGTGGCACTGCCGGCCGGGAACGGCACCACAAATTTCAGCGGTTTGTTGGGGTAGCTTTGCGCCCAGGCGGCGGGTGCCAGGCTGGACAGGGCCAGAAGTAATGCGCAGGCCAATGTGCGAATGGGCCGGTTGGTGGCCTTGAGGGGTAAAGTACGCATGTTTGTCTCCAAGTGTGTTGTGGTGTGTCAGTCTATTGATTCTTCCACAGAAACTGTAACTGAACTCCCACAGGAATTTCGCCATGACCCAAGCCTATATTTGCGACGCCATCCGCACGCCCTTCGGCCGTTACGGCGGTGCCCTGAGCAGCGTGCGCGCCGACGACCTGGGCGCCATCCCGCTCAAGGCCCTGATGCTGCGCAACCCCCAAGTGGACTGGCAGGCGGTGACCGATGTGATCTTCGGTTGCGCCAACCAGGCCGGTGAAGACAACCGCAACGTCGCGCACATGGCGTCCCTGCTGGCCGGTCTGCCGATCGACGTGCCGGGCGCCACCCTGAACCGTCTGTGCGGCTCGGGCCTGGATGCGGTGGGCACGGCCGCCCGCGCCATCAAGGCCGGTGAGGCGACATTCATGATCGCCGGCGGGGTCGAGAGCATGAGCCGCGCGCCCTTTGTCATGCCCAAAGCCGACACTGCGTTCAGCCGCAGTAACACGGTCTATGACAGCACCATCGGCTGGCGCTTCATCAATAAATTGATGAAGGAGAACTATGGCGTGGACAGCATGCCCGAGACCGCCGAGAACGTGGCGACCGAATTCAAAATAGAACGCGCGGCGCAGGACCGCATGGCGCTGGCCAGCCAGATGAAGGCGGTAGCGGCGCAAGAGGCCGGCCATCTGGCGCGCGAAATCACGCCCGTGACCATTGCCCAAAAGAAGGGCGACGCAGTGATCGTGGACCAGGACGAACACCCGCGCGCAACCTCGCTGGAGGCGCTGGCCAAACTCAAACCGATCGTGCGTGCGGACGGCACTGTGACCGCCGGCAACGCCAGCGGCGTCAACGACGGCGCTTGTGCCCTGTTGCTGGCGGACGAAAAGACAGCGGCCAGGAACGGCCTGACGCCGCGCGCCCGTGTCGTCGCCATGGCCACCGTTGGCGTGGCGCCGCGCATCATGGGCATTGGCCCGGCGCCGGCGACGCAAAAGGTGCTGGCTTTGACCGGTTTGAAAATCGAACAAATGGACGTGATCGAGCTCAACGAAGCCTTTGCCGCCCAAGGGCTGGCCGTGCTGCGTCTGCTCGGCCTGCCAGACGACGACCCGCGCGTCAACGCCTGGGGCGGCGCGATTGCGCTCGGCCACCCGCTGGGCGCTTCCGGCGCACGGCTGGCGACCACGGCGGTCAACCGCCTGCACGCCAGCGGCGGCCGTTACGCGTTGTGCACCATGTGCATTGGTGTCGGCCAGGGCATCGCTGTGATATTGGAGCGGGTTTGAGCTTGCCCCTCATCACCGACCCCTACTTCTACGCCGTCACCATCCCCGCTGTCTTGTTGCTGGGCGTGAGTAAAAGCGGCTTTGGCGCCGGCTTTGGTTCGCTGGCCGTGCCCATGATGGCGCTGGCGGTGTCGGTGCCGCAGGCGGCTGCCATTTTGATGCCGGTGCTGCTGCTGATGGACATACTGGGCATGGCGGCGTTTCGCAAGGACTTCGACCTGAAATTACTGAAGTTTTTGATCCCGTGCGGGCTGGTCGGTATTGTGATCGGGGCGCTGCTGTTCAAGGTGCTTGACGCCCACATCGTGGCCGGCATGGTGGGTGTCTTCACCCTGCTATTTCTGGCGCAGCGCCTGCTGTTTGCCCCCAAGGTTGACAGCGCACCACCGCCCCGATGGATGGGCGCGATTTTGACCATCACCTCGGGTTTTACCAGTTTCATCGCCCATGCCGGCGGCCCGCCGATCAGCGCCTACGTGATTCCGCTACGCCTGTCACCGGTCAAGTTCACCGCCACCATGGCCTTCTTTTTCTTCGTCATCAACCTGTCCAAATGGATTCCCTACGCCTGGCTGGGCTTGCTCGACACGCGCAACATGGCGACCTCGCTGGTGCTGCTGCCAATCGCGCCGATTGGCGTGTGGGTGGGCGTGAAGCTGGCCCGGCGCATCGACCCCGTGCTGTTTTACCGGCTGCTGTACGTGGGTATGTTCCTGACCGGCATCAAGCTGGTGTGGGATGCGGTGCGGTAAATGGTATTTGATCTAAAACGCCAATTGAGATTGCAGCGAGGCGTTGGCCAGTGGTCGCAGTCGGGCGTAGTCCAGCAGCTCGGCCAGGCGCGCGCCCTTGGCCTGCCACTCGGTCACCACGTTTTCCGCCAGCAGCACGTAATGCCAGGGGGCGCCGCCGCGTTGCCCGGCGCTCAATCCATTGATGCGTTCGCACCAGGCCAACGCGGCTTTGAGCTTGCGCTGCACGTTGGGGTGAATAGTTTGCTGCTGCGCCTTGGTTTCCACCAGATAGACCGCCTGCCCGGTGCGCACCAGAAAGTCGGGTGAATAGAACGCGGGCAGGCCGTCGTCCTTCACGTAGCGCAGCCGGGCAAAGGTGTGGCGGTTTTCGCTGATCTTGCAAAAGGCCTCAACCTGCGTGTCGGCCTGCGCCCAGTGGATGAAGGCGCGCTCCAGCCCGCCGCTCTGCGCCGGCCAGGCCAGCCGGGTGTAGATGCACTTGCTGACCTCCACCGAATGGCTCTCGCGCATCATCAGGCGCGGCACTTCGGACAGGCGTCGCAAGTGCACCTCGGTCTGGCCCGTCACATGCTTTTGCTCGGACTCCAGCAGTGCCACCGCAAACACCTTGGTGATGTGATCCACCACCGGCTGCAGCAGCAACACGCGCCAGTTTTCGGCATCGAGCGGGTTGAAGGTCGCGCCGAAGAGCTGCGTCCAGATGTAGTCGTCCAGCCAGCCGGTCAGCTCCGCCGTGTTCACCTGCAAGTAGGGCTTGGCCAGGTGCGTGGCCACCTTGTTGCCCTTCGGGACAGGCTCGCTCAGCGCCTGGCTGATGCGCCGCGTGAGACGCGACAAATATTCGTTGTAGCCGCCCACGTTCATCACCGCGCCATCCACCCGGTAGTCGCCAAACAGGGTGGCGCTTTGCAGGTCTTGCGAAATGAAGGTGTCGCCCTTGCCGAGCCGTTCGATCATTTCAGCGTGCGTCAGACCTGTGAAGACCGGCAGGGCTGTGAGGTCCAGCGCATGGTGGTCACGCACTTCGTCCGCCTCTTGCAAGATGAACGGAATGCCGAAGTCAAACGCCTCGTAGCCCGCGCGCAACCCGGCGGCGATCACATCGCCGGTCGCACTCGTGTCGTCCATGCCGTCGCCCGTGGTGCCCGCCAGGCCTTCCTGGATCAGCTCATCATAGAACGACTGAAAAGCCGGGTGCTCCACGATGGACAGCACATCGAGCAGGCTGCCCGGCTCCTGCCCGGCGTTGATGCGTTCCCGGTTCTCGCGTTTCAGGTCGGTGTACTCGTCGTCGCGCCACATCAGCCGCAGGCCCCGGCCAATGGTCTGCTCCAGCAGAATCTGCGCTTGCGAACTGCGCAGCGGCACGATCACGCAGATGTTGTTCACGTCAAAGCCCTCGCGCAGCATCAGCACGCTGACGATCACGCGCGGCGTGGCGTGCCGGTCCACGCTGAACAGGCGCTCGCGCACCGGCGCCCAGTCCTTCTCGCCCAGCTCGGCCTTCTTGCCCGAGTCGATGGTCATCACCTCGTCCAGGGTCAGCCCTTCCTGCTCCTGCAGAAAAGCCGCCACCAGCGGCGACACGCTGGTGTCCTCGCACACCACCAGCATCTTCGGGTGGCGCTCCATGTCAATCCCGGCAAAGTCGGTCTCCAGCTTGCGCAGCTTTTTCAGGCCGGCGCGCAGCATCACGCACTGGCCTTCGCTCAAGATAGGGTTACCGTCATCATCGCGCTCGGCCTTGAACTCCAGCGGCAGCGCGCCAATCTCCTTGCGCCGGTCCAGCACCAGCGACTTGACCAGCCCGGCGCGCATGGCGTCCTTCAGGTCAAAGTCCGTGATGATGTGCGGGAAGTACAGCTTGCGCTTGTTCTTGCCAGCGCCCACATCGTTGTAAGGCGTCGCTGAAAAATCCACCTGCACAAAGCGCCGGCCCTTGGTTTCGGCGATACGCGACAGGCTCTTTTGCCATTCCACCTCGGTGCTTTCGCCTTCGCGCTTGAATTCATGAATGTGGTGCGCCTCGTCGTTGAACACCATCAGTTCCGGCAGCCCTGCCAAAAACTCCAGCACATTGCCGCGTGCGTAGCGCCGGTCCAGCACGTCCAGGCTGTTGCCGGTGGCGCGACCGGGCGTGAGCGGCAGCACCGCATCAATCACCTGCTGCGGCTCCAGCGGCGCGCCCAGGGCTTCCACTTCTTCCACCTCCTCCAAGGTGTCGCCTTCATTGAGCAGGTGCCAGTTGGTGATGGCGATCATGCCGTTGCCGGTGGCTTTCAGACCAATCTCGTTTTTATTGCACACGTTGCCGCGCACAAAGGCGAATACGGCATCCCGGTGGGCGTCGGGCATGAACAGGTCGGCAAACCGGGCCATGTCCGAGGTGGCAAAGTTACGCGAGCCGTTGCCGTTTTCAATCAGCTTGCCGCAAAACGCATCCAGCAGCCGCTCATACACAATCAACCCCGGCGCCACCACCATGAATTGGCGCGTAAAGCGGGCGTCGTCCATGCCTTCAGCCAGCGTCGCCGTCTTGTTGAGCACTTGCCAGATTAGCAGCGCCTGCAGCACCCAGGTCTTGCCGGTGCCGGTGGCCATCTTGAAGCAGTATTTTGGGTGCGCGTGTTTGGCCTGCGCCACCTCGTTCATGCGCGTGCCGGTCAACAGTGCGTCGGGCGCACAGTTTTTGTAGAGGTCGAGCAGTGTCCAGTGCGCATGCCCCTGGCCCAGCACCTCGTGCGCCACGATGGCGTTCAGAATAGCTTGCTTTTGCCCGGCGTGAAAGTTCAGCCCGCTGCGTGCGAGCACCATGTCCTCGCCAAACCACCACATCAGCAACTCGGCGGTGGTGGGCGTCACCTGTTCCAGAATGTCGGCAGCGCCGGATTCCAGGCCAAGGCAGAGTTGCTTGGTTTTGGCTGTCAGGCCAAGGGAGAGGGCGAGTTGGGTGTCTGCTTCAGTCATAACTTATCTGCCCTGTGCTTGCCGGCTGTAAACAAATTGTTTATGATTCGACGCATGATTCGCAGCTTTGCCGACAAAGAGACCGAAGGCTTGTTTCGCACGGGGAAATCCCGCCGACTGCCACCCGACATCTTGCGCCGCGCGATACTGCGTTTGAATCAGCTCGAACACACCATTTCTGTCGATGAATTGCGGTTCCCCCCAGCCAACCGGTTGGAGGTATTGCACGGAGACAGAGATGGGCAATGGAGCATCCGCGTCAATAGTCAGTGGCGTGTGTGCTTCCGCTTTATTGACGGCGATGTTTTCGATGTAGCAATCACTGACTACCACTAAGGAGTCCTCACTATGAAACGCACAATCAACGGCTTGCCGCCTATTCACCCTGGTGAATACATCCGTGAAGCGCTGGAAGAGCTGGGCATGACGCAGGCGGCGTTGGCAAAATCCCTGGGGGTTTCTGCGATGCGCATTTCGCATCTGGTGCGAGAAGAGCGGCCAGTGACTGCCGAGCTTGCGTTGCGCCTGGGCCAAGCCTTTGGGCAAAGCCCGCAGTATTGGTTGAACTTGCAAGTGGACTACGATCTGAAAATAGCCAAAGCCCAGTTCAAGGACAGCCTGCGCCACGTGCGTGAACTGGCGATGGCTTGATCGTCGCCCGAGCGCTTGAGCACTCACGCCGCACCCACCGTGGTCACCACCTCGGCCTCGAAGCCGAACACATCCACCACCCGCACGCAGACCTTGCGCGGGCCTGCCTTGAACGGGGTAGGCACCACCGCCTGCGTCACCACGCGCAGCGCGTCGGCGTCATTGGCGGTATTGCCCCGGTAGTCCTGCCAAACCGAGCGGAACACCCGGCCGTCGTAGTCGGGGTCCACCGCCCAGTACTCAATCAACGCCAGCGGTTCCTGGTTGATGACCGCTTGCAGCTTGATGCGGTTGGCATCGTCGAGGTTGATGGCTTCGGGCGACAGCAGCACGTAGTTCTTAAGCTTGACGGTCAGCGTTTCCTGCATCAACTCCCTCTCCCCCTGGGAGAGGGCAGGGGTGAGGGCTTTGCGCTCCACCGGATAAATCGTCAAATACTGCAGAGAAGAAAACCGCACCTGCCCGCGCAGCTTGTCGAGCCCGCCTTTTTTCTTGAGCCGGTCCATCAGGTCGGGCGGAATCACCAGCACTTCGAGCCGGCTGTCGTTCAGCGCGGTGATGGTCTCGCCAATCGAAGGCTCAAAGTTCCAGCCCAAGACCACTACCCGGTCCCAGCCGCCCATCAGGTTGTCGCGCTGCGCAATCGCCTTCTTGAGCGTGGCCGCGCCCGTGAGCTTGTTGGGCGAGTCGGCCAGCACCAGCGTCTTGCTGCCCCGCAGTCCACCCCCTCTCCCGCTGGGAGAGCCAGATAAAGAGTTCCCTCCCCCACTGGGGGAGGGGTACCAATTGGGCTTCCGGGAAGCAGTCGCTGGTCTATGTCCGTTTTTGTTAAGGGTTGTCCAACGCCTGCCCTTCAACCTCTGTTGAGTCCCGATCGGCGCGTGGCTGCGGGCAGGCATCGGACAACCCTTAACATGAGCCGACGTTCGGGAAGATCCGCTTTTGGGCAACGTGCGAGCTGTAGGTGCCGACCGTCAATTGCGCAAGTTAGCGCGCTCGGCAAGCGACGGTGGTCAAGAGTCACATTTCCTGCGAGCAGGATTCTGAGCCGTTGACGCAGACTGACCTTTGGGTTACTGAAAACGCATATGACGAAGAGACCCGAAATGGGTGGATTTCAACCCAGTGGTTGGCTTTTGTCCCGCCCGACAATCGCGACATGAGCCTGCTCACCGTACTTATTCTTCTGCCTATGGCTGATATAGTGACCGTCATCGCGATGCTGCTTCAATACTAAACCTTGAGCAGCGACTCGTCTTTCAGAAAATTTCAAGTCTGATGTGATGTGATCCGAGTTGGTTCACATCACCGGAACGTACCCGAATACCTGACCAACAGGCGCGGTATTCGGGTACGATTCAAATTTTGAAACGAAACTTTGGTATATGGTGTATGGCACGCGGTGAACTATTGAAAAAATTGCTGGGAAGTTATGGCCGGGACGATGAGTTTCGGGCCGTCGCTGAGCAGATCATTGACGAGGAGGAAAAGAAGAATAACCGCGTCCTTGCCAAGTCCCTCAGACAGACCCTAGATGCCGGCCCGCGTCGATCATCCGTTGCAAAGGCTCTGGCACCGCTAATACCATTTCCAGAGGCTGCTGCAGATTTTGTGGAGCGCATTGAGCCACGCTACAACAAGAACGACATTATTCTTAGCCCGACAAACGTCCGGCTTTTGCTCAGCCTTGTTCATGAGTTTCGTCGTGCCGACGACATCCGTCGGCACGGCTTGTCAGTGCGCTCGAAGCTGCTGTTCTGCGGACCTCCCGGCTGTGGCAAGACTCTTTGCGCCGAAATTTTTGCCGCCGAGGTAGGTCTGCCTTTGTTCGTGGTTAAACTGGACCGGCTTATCTCATCCTATCTGGGGGAGACAGCAACAAACGTACGCAAGATTTTTGAGTTCGCCCGGAAGCAGCCCTGTGTCCTGTTCTTCGACGAGTTCGACGCTCTTGCCCGATCGCGAGATGACAGCGGCGAACACAATGAGTTGCGCCGCGTTGTCAATAGCCTCTTACTCTTCATCGATCGTATTCAGCCGAAGGGCTTCTTGATAGCAGCTACAAATCTTGACAATTCGCTTGACCCTGCCATTTGGCGACGTTTCGATGAAGTGGTTTGGTTTGAGAAGCCTGATCGGAGCATGATTAAGCGGTTCCTGAGCCACAAGTTCAAGAACGTGCCAACAAGCTTCGATCCGGCAATTCGAGTCTCAGCAATGGAAGGGTATTCCTACGCTGAAATTGACCGTCTCTGCACCCAAGCGATCAGGTCCATGATCATCGAGGTTCGTGAACAATTGAAAGAGCACGACCTTGATCGTGCGATTGAAGATGAGGCGCGTCGCCGAGCCGGTAACGCCCGCTTCGAGCCAACAACTTAGCTAGGCTGCTCATTGGCGCGATACGACCATCTACAGCTCGTCCGATTACCCGAACATTTCGAGCGTCGAAAACATGGTGGGGGCGGACCGCCGCCGCCACGAGACATTGTCGCGCACAGCACAAAGCTTCGCACTGAGCTTGATATAGCGGTCGCCATTCAGCAGAGACGGCGCAAGCCGGAATTCGTTGACCCTTCGATGATCTTGCGCGTGCAGATGAGCGGTGCACCGCTTGAGGAAGACTGGGAACGGCTCGGACTGACGGTCCTGTCGAGCGACGCCGACCGCACGCTGGTCCTGTTCGCGTCAAACGACGATATGCAGGACTTCCGCGCACGTCTGGACGCATACCAAGGCGGGGCACCTGCCGGCCAGAAAAACGCGCCATACAACGGCTTTATCGGAACGATCGAAACAATCGGCGCAGTCGAGCCGCGTGATCGCATTGGACTTCGTTACCGAGAAGATGGATTTGTCGATACGACAGACTTTCTGGCGCAGGCCTCATATCTCATTGACGTTGAGCTCTGGGAGCTTGGCGAACGCAGAATTCGTGAGCGCAAGCTTGCGCAGATCTCCGCCTATATTGAAGATCGAGACGGCGAGATCATCGATAAGTATGTCGGTCCTTCCATCACGATGCTGCGGGTTCGCCTTTCTGGTGCGCTGCTACAGACACTACTGACCGTTGAAGACATCGCCACGATCGATCAGCCGCCGCAACCTGACGTCACGACAAGCGATGCGTTTGATATGGTTCTCGGTAATGCGCCCCAGCTGAATGCCGTTGCTGACGACGCGCCGGTGATCGGAATCATCGACAGCGGCGTTAACGCCCACCCATTCCTTGAAGATATTCTCGTCGGTGCGATCGGTGTACCTGCGACGCTTGGAACAGCGGACGAGTGGGGCCATGGCACACGGGTGGGCGGCGTTGCAGTTTTCGGTGACCTGCGGGCACAGCTTGGAGCCGGAACGCTGGATCGCGGTGCCCGTCTGTGTTCCGCAAAGGTTGTCAATGAACGCGGTGCTTTCGATAACCGTCGTTTGGTGCCCTCGCAGATGCGGGAAGCGATCGCGACCCTAAACGAGCGCTTCGGCTGCCGCATCTTTGTCATCGCACTCGGCGATTCAAAGCTCCCTTACGACGGCGGAAAAGTTGGGACTTGGGCCGCCACTCTGGACGAGCTCGCCCGGGAACTCGACGTGGTTATTGTCGTGTCATCTGGAAATCGTAGCCCTCGGGGCGGCAATCGTCTCGAACAGGCAGTTACTGAGTACCCCGACTACCTCTTGGAAGACGCTAACCGCTTCTTTGAACCAGCGGGCGCTGTGAACGTTTTGACGGTCGGCGCTATCGCCCATGGGGATGGGCTTGATGCCGCCCTCGCAGACGATGTCAGAGTGAGGTCGATCACGCGCTCGCATGAGCCCTCGCCGTTCTCTCGAGCGGGGCCCGGAGTCGGCGGTGCTACCAAGCCCGACCTTGTTGACGTCGGCGGCACGCTTGTTTTCGATCCGATCGTTGCCCGATTGCGCCGTGGAGAGGATTTGGCCAGCGCTGGCGTGCTGACGACTCATCACGCTTTTCGCGACCGCCTTTTCACGGCCGGCTCAGGCACCTCCTACGCCACGCCGCGTGTTGCCTTTAGCGCCGCCCAGATCCTGTCACGCTTTCCACGTGCCTCCGCTAATCTCGTGCGCGCGCTCTTGGTCGGGTCGGCCGAAGTGCCTGACGCCGCACGTGATCGCATGCAGTTGCTTGGCGCCGACGCAACACGCGCTGTCTGTGGTCATGGTCAAGTCGATCTTGAACGTGCTGCGTTTTCCGACGACGCACGCGTCGTTCTTTATGGCGAAGACGAACTCGCCATCGATCATTTTGCGGTCTATCAGATTCCTATTCCCGAGCCGTTTCAGTCTGAAGTCGGTGAACGCAGCATTCGGGTGACGCTTGCGTTCGACCCGCCAGTTCGGCACACACGCACCGACTATGCAGGAGTGGGTATGAGCTTTCGGCTCATTCGGGGCTGTGAGCCGGACCTTGTGTTCGCGCACTATCGCAAGCGGGCCAAGGAGGAGGGCAAGTTTCCTGAGATAGAGAACCGCTACGATTGCTCACTCTCTCCGGGACCGCAGGCTAGGGAGAAGGGCACAATTCAATGTGCTACCGCAACCTTTAAGCGTAGCGTCGAGGCCTATGGCGATGCCTACTATCTTGTTGTGCGTTGCGAAGGCGGTTGGGCGAGCTTTGTCGGCCACCAACGTTTTGCCGTTGTGGTCGAGATTTCGCACAAGGCTGAAGTACAGCTGTACGAGTTCATTGAACAGCGTATTCGGGTTCCCGCGTAGTAAGCTTGCGCGATGTGGAGAACGCAAGCGAATGGTCTACGGCGCGACAGACTTAGAGCTGCGGTCAGGTTGACATCTTCATGCGCAGGCACTTGGCAGCTGGTTCGTCCACCCACTCTTGACCGACTGCTTTGCCGCGCCCGATCTTGACCAAGGAATGTCGGCAGCGGGTCGATTTCATCCCCCCAACACAAACCGAGCCTCCAACGCATTCAACAACTCAAACGTATCAACAAACTGCACCCCGAAGTGCTGACAGACGTTGGGGATCAAAAATTTACGGCGGACGGCAAGGTTCAGTTGCTCATGCGTCACCACCGTGGCGTTGATCGTCATGGCCTTGGCGATCAGCCACGGGTCGGCGCCGCCTAGGAATTCATCAAGCGCGCCAGCTTTCATTTGCGGGGCAGTGCTGGCCACATGCTGGGCTACTTGGGCAAAAGCCGTCTGGGTGGCCTGGTCGGATTCTTCCAGGAACAGGGGGCGTGGCCTTTGGTCCATTCGGCTAGCGCGTCGTTGCCACGTAGCAGTTCATCGCGCACGCTGCGGATGCTGGCCACTTCACCCGCATGGTTGGCTTTGCGCAGCCAGTCCCAGTAGCCGGGGCAAAGGCTCATTTGGTAGTAGCGGTTTTTGGCCTCGATCAGCGTGTTGGCGCTGGCATTGCGGTAGCTTGTTTGAAAGATGTAGAAAATCTGGTTATAGTGTGGTTTAAATATGTTTTTCCTCTCAAGCTAAGTAGCCCTAATGCTGCAATCCAGGACTAGCACCATGTCACCCGGCTTCAGTCTGTTCGACACCGTTCCCGACGATCTTTTGCATTTCGGTCATGGGCACGCGTTTGATGCCAAACGAGTGCCCAGTTTGCTCGGGCTAAAAAAAGAAGATGTTTCGCGCCTTGCGTCGGTGTCAGTGAAGTCGGTGCGCTACGACGACGCGATGCCCGAGCAGATGCGCGAGCGGCTGGAGGAAATCGCCAGCACCATCAACATGGTCGCCAGGGCGTTTGATGGTGACCCCGAAAAGACGAGCGCATGGTTCCGTGCCCGCAATCCGATGCTGGGCGATGTGTCGCCGCGCGACATGATCCGCTTGGGGCGGTATGAGCGTCTGCGCAAGTTCATCATCAACGCGATGATGGAGCGGGTTAGCACGCCTGAACCTGCGTAGCGCGTGCCCAAACGCAAGCCGCCCATCCCTTCCAGGCGTCCGGCTCCATCGCGGGGACCCCGTGGAATTCTTGAGCTTGACCGGTTCAGCGAAGCTTCACTTCAGCAATGGAACTCAGTCTCGGGAGATCTCGATGAACTTCAGGATGTTCTGTATTTTGGTGTCGAACCTGAACGACGCAGACTTCGTCCTGAGTTGATCGCAGCGCTCCAGGAAATTCTCCCAACGACCGTAGAACTGCCGCGCTGGGTTCGCGTTGTGCCCTACCAATACAGCCTGGAGCCATTGTCCTGCGCAGGTAGTCTCCAGAACATTGGCGGTCGATTCAATGCGGGTGCTGAACTGGACCCGAACACACTGAACCCTTGGCCCGCGCTGTATCTTGCGGAGGACTTCGAAACCGCATTCCGGGAGAAATTTCAATTGCCGCGTGACGACTTGGTCGACGGCCTGAGCCCTCAAGAACTGGCACTTGAGCACGGAGTCACCCAGGTCCAGCCCACCGCGCTCACGCATCCAGCGCAGGATTCGGGGATTGATGTAGGCCTTGGCAGACATGGCATGAGTCTAAACCAGGGGCCGATCCCGGGTTTTTCTTTCGGGGTTTGATGTGAGCATGCCGGAGTGAATTATTGAACAAATAGAATATTAAACAATATTTTGTTTGAAATATGATTTAATCAACCCATGTTGCACCGATACGCCTTTTCCAACTTCCAGTCTTTCCGCGAACGCACCGAGGTGTCCTGGCTGCTGGACCGCAAGGTGCCTGACGCGGTGTGGTCGCGCCAGTCGGGCTCGGGCGAACGGGTGAGCACGGTCATGGCGGTGATTGGACCCAATGCCAGCGGCAAGACGGCACTGCTCAAGCCGGTGCTGTTTCTGGACTGGTTTTTGCGCCACTCGTTCAGCGCCGATCCTGCCGCACCGCTGCCGTTTCAGCCGCACGCGGCTGCGCCCACCGAGCCGTCGGAGTTTGAGGTGGAGGTCGATTTTGACGGTCGTTTGTGGCGCTACACGCTGCGCTGCACGCCGCAGCGGGTGCTGCACGAAGCCCTGTACGTAAAGCACGAGCGCATGCGCTACGTGTTTGTGCGCGAATGGAACGAAGCGGCGCAGGGCTATGACATTAAGCAGCAGGATTTCGGTTTTGTGCCGTCCGAGGCGCGCAAGGTGCGGCCCAATGCGTCGCTGATCGCCACGGCCGCGCAATACGGCGTGCCGCTGGCGCAGCGCCTGGTGAACAGCAGCGTCTGGAGCAATATTCATCAGTTTGGCCGCATGGTCAATGACTCGAACCAGTTGATGCGTGCGGCTGCGTACTTTGCGGGCGAAGAGGCGCAGCGCCAGCAACTCGTCCGTCTGCTGTCGGCGTGGGACCTGGGCTTGAGCGATGTGCAGGTGCGCGAGCTGGAAACGGTGCTGCCCGACGGCAAGAAAGACAAGGTCTGGCTGCCTTTTGGCATTCACCGTGCCGCGAATGGTGCGCAGTTTGAACTGCCGTTCATGCTGGAATCCAGCGGCACACAAGGCGCGCTGGTGCTGCTGCATCGCCTGCTGCCGGTGCTGCAGACGGGGGGCCTGGCCGTGATTGACGAGTTCGAGAACGATCTGCATCCGCACATGCTGGCGCCGATTCTGGACCTGTTTGCCAACCCGGCAACCAACCCGCGTGGCGGCCAGTTGTTGTTCACCTGCCATGCGATGGAGGTGCTGAATATCGTGCACAAGGCGCAGGTGATGCTGGTGGAAAAAGACGCGAACAACGAGAGCAGCGCCTGGCGGCTTGACAGCGTGGAGGGCATCCGAAGTGATGATAATTTCTACGCCAAGTACATGGCAGGTGCCTATGGCGCCGTGCCCCAGCTATGAGGCGCAACCCCACAATGCGTCAAGTAGCGCGCACGGTATTGCTTGTGGGTGAGGGCGATGCAGAAGTTCAGTTCATGCTTCATTTGAAGGGTTTGTATGTGCAACGTGGCTCGGGCGTTGTGGTGACGATCAAGAACGCGCGCGGCAAAGGGGCTGCGCATGTGGTTGACTTCGCGTTTCGCCAGTCGCGCAATGCGGCATATGACATGAAGGCCACTCTGCTGGATACAGATTCCGACTGGAACGACAAGACCCGTGCGGCTGCCCGCAAGGCCAAGATTCATGTGATGTCTTGCCAGCCCTGCCTCGAAGCGGTGTTGCTGACAGTGCATCGCGCACCGGTTGAAGGGCGGACAACGGCACAACTCAAGCAAGCTTTTTCAGCCCGTTTTGGTTCTGCAGCGTCAGATACATCCATCCTGCGACATTTCAGCCGGGATGTGGTGGACGAAGCCCGATCTCGTATCACCGTCTTGAGCGAACTCTTCAATCTGCTGACAAGGGCCGAAATAGAAACTTGATGGTCGAGGCCCAGTTTTTGGCCTCGATCAGCGTGTTGGCGTCCAGCAGGTATTCACTATTCAAGCTCTCCTGCGAGCAGCCGCAGCTTGCCTGGTTGCACGCCAAGCAGGCGTCCGGCATCCCGCAGCAGCAGTCGGCCGCTCAGGGCCTCGGCCAACACGGCGCGGGCAAAGCGCTTGCTGTTCTTGACGCTGGCGTTGCGGTAAAAGTTGCCGCCGCCGCCCGGCTCGTTACGAAAGGCGGCCAGTTCGGCCAGGCTGGCGGTGCTTGCAGTCCACAGGGGGGTGAACACGTCATGCGGGGCCAGAAACTCACCGGCCACGGCGTTGCAGAACACTTCTTCACGCCGGGCATTGCCGGGCGTTGCGGGGCTGGCGTTGGATATGCCGCTGCTGCCCACCCATACGTGGGCCAGTTCGTGCATCAGGGTGAACAGGCGTGCGGCCGGGGCGTCGGCGCTGTTGATGAATACGAGTGGGGCCAGTGGGTGGCTGATGGCAAAGCCTCTGAACTCAGCCACGTCCAGCGGGCGGTGCGTGTTGTTGCCAACGATGCCGCTGCGCATGACGAGGATGCCAGCGGCCTCAGCCGCATCGACCAGCTGGCGGAAATAGACTTCCCAGTTGCGCTGGCCTGTCTCTATGTCAATGCCCAGCACGGCCCGCATGTCAGCGGCCACCGCTCGCACCGGGGCGTCCGTTGCAAAGCGCGCCACAAAGGGCAGGGGCTCGGCGCCCTGGTCGTGCAGGTGGTCCAGATACCAGGCCTGCCGTTGCAGCGACAAGCGGATGGTGTCCAGCAAATCCAGGCTCGGGCGCGGCACCGGGGCGCCGCCCATGGTGCGGAGGTCGGGCAGGGGCAGGTCTTCAGCGGGTGGCTCAGTCAGAAACAGGTAGCCAAACGGCGCGTGCAGGGCCTGCGCCAGTTTCTGCGCCTGAATGAATGTGGGTTGGCTTTCTCCCGCTTCCCAAAGGGTCAGTTGCTCCGGCGAAATGCCGGCGGCGTGGGCGGCGTCACCCACGTCCAACCCACCGTGCTCACGCATCCAGCGCAGGATGTTGGGATTGATGTAGGCCTTGGCGGACATGGCGGGAGCCTAAACGACGGGGGTAAATCGCACAGCGGGCGTCCTGCGCAAGACAAGATGCATGTGCGGCTGAGGTGGCTGAAGATGGAGCCCGAGGTGTTGCGCTTTGGCGAGGCGCACCGCAGCACTGCAAGCGCTGGGACGAAGGCGTGGGCTACCTGGAGCGGGAAACTTTCGACGCTTTCCTCACCCGTGACGCTCTTCTCCCCCGCCTGATCTCCGGCAAGCTGGCCGTGGACGGACTGGACATCCGCTTTCCGCCGGGGATGGCAGTTCATCTGGATAAAAACCAGTAGTCCAATACCCACACGCCCTAGAATCCCCTAACTAAAGTTTTCCCCAAAAAGTTAACCTATGAGTTAATATCTTGAAAATCCTGTCGATACAAAGAGCAAAGTTTCAGGTAGGGGCCGTCGTTCGGGAAAAAGGCGATGGATCACTTGCCTGCTCTCTGATTGATGATTTCAACGATATCGAGGCCACTTATGAAGCATCCCGAAACCGGCTCTTGGCGTATTTCGCACAAGTTGCCGGCGCTGGCCCACAAGCGCTGAATCCTGCGCAGTGTCATCAAATTGATGCGAACAACAAAATTTACGAATTTATTTCCGGCAAGTTGCGGGTTCTGTTTTTTCAAGGCTCAACGGGCAGCGTGATCATCTGCACGCACATGTTCTTGAAGAAAACACAGAAAACGCCACCTAAAGAAGTGAACAAGGCCATCAGGGCGAGAAAAAAATACGAGCAGGCGGACAAGGCCGGGCTCGTTGAATGGAGAGAAGAACTATGAGCAAGAAAAGTTTTGCCGCGTTATACGCAAAGCTGGAGTCCACTCCTGCCTATCAGGCGGAGAAGTTGGCTGTGGCTTTCCTGGCGGAGCTCAACGCCTTCATGCAGGCCCATGGCGTGACCAATGCCGAATTGGCCCGGCGCGCAGGCGTATCGCCCGCTTACATCACCAAGGTCTTTCGTGGGCCGTCCAATCTGTCGATCGAAACACTGACCAAGCTGGCAGATGCTGTTGGCTGCAAGGTGCATCTGCATTTGGCGAACCATGGCGCTGACGTACGTTGGTTCGATGTTTTCCAGCAGCAGCGTGCCTTCCAGCGCGAGATTGACCCGGGCGCCGCCCAGTTCATGCGCGTGATGAGCCAGCTCAAACCGATCAATCAGGAAAAATTCAATGATGAGAAGTTCGCCTTTGCGGCTTAAAGAGCTATTTTTTCCGCAGGTCTCCGTTAAGACATTAGTTCCGGCAGCGCCCGAGAAGGCGGCGCGCGAACTGGACTTGGACGACCTCGACATCAGCTTTGCATTCGACTTTGATGCGACAGGCAAGATCGCCAATGCAGGCGTGAAGATCGCGACCAAGGACAAAACAGCTGAAGCACTGGACCAAAACAGTCTTTACAAGGTACAGATTGAGGCATACGCCAACTTTGAAGTTGTCAGCCCCGAGCACACCGACGTTCTGGCAGTCTATCTGCGCAAGTTTGCAGCCGCCGCCGCTTTGATAGGTGCCGCACGTGAACAAATCGCGCTGATGACAGCTCGCGGCCCGTGGGGGATCGTAATGCTACCCATCATCAGCATGGACAGAGTTGTTGGTCTGCCACCGAAAAAAGCGGAACTGGCCGCTGCACCGCTCAAGAAGATTACCAAGCCGAAGAAATCGCCCGCGACAGCCTCGTCCTCCGCTTGATCTCCGGCAAGCTGGCCGTGGACGGGCTGGACATCCGCTTTCCGCCGGGGATGGCGCCACCAGTTTAGGCATTCGCTATATTTTTCATTCAGCGACCACTTCTTCGACATCAATGCCCGGCTGGTCGAGTTCGTGGAATACGCTCCCAGAGTGGATGAGGATGAGCTGGCGCGCCTGACTGACCCGTCGAGGTGCGAAGGCCTGATTACTCGTGGCGCCAAGCGTGCGCAAGGGGCGAAAATTGCGTGCGACCTGAATCGCTATTTCCTGCCCGTCAAGTTCCACGACCTCCAGCGAGGTGCACGCTATCTGGCACAAATGCCCCGACCTGGAGCCTGGTCCGGGGTGTTTCGTTCATCCATGCCGCTAACATAGCGCAAAGTTCAATTTCAAGGAGCGCTTGATGCCAGTGGTTGTGGTTGCCAATCCAAAAGGCGGCGTGGGCAAGTCCACCCTGTCCACTAATATTGCCGGCTATTTCGCCGCGCAAGGGCAGGCGGTGATGCTCGGTGATGCCGACCGCCAGCAGTCCTCGCGCCTGTGGCTGGGGCTGCGACCGCCCGCTGCGCGCCCGATCGCCAGTTGGGACGTGAGCGCCGACCTGATTGCCAAACCGCCCAAAGGCACGACCCATGTGGTGCTGGATACGCCGGCCGGCCTGCACGGCTGGCGTTTCAACGACGTGATGAAGATTGCCCACAAAGTGATCGTGCCGCTGCAGCCCAGTGTGTTTGATATTTTTGCGACCCGGGCGTTTCTGGATCAGTTGCGCAAGAGCAAGCACCATGACCGATTGCAGATTGGCCTGGTCGGCATGCGGGTCGACGCCCGCACCATCGCCGCTGACCATCTGCATGAATTCGTGGCGACGCTGGGCCTGCCGGTGTTGGGCTATTTGCGCGACACGCAAAACTACGTTCATCTGGCGGCGCGCGGCCTGACCGTGTTTGATGTGGCACCGGCCCGGGTGGAGAAAGACCTGGCGCAGTGGCAGGCAATCTGCGCCTGGCTCGATGTCTGAGCCGATCGATAACGGCGGCGTCCAATTTACCTGGCAAGTGGCCATCGAACGCGAAGGCGCAGCCAAGCCGGTGTGCGTGGCCGAGTCGCTGGCACGGCTTTATCCTTGAGCCGGGTCTGGCAGCGCAGCGGCCGCAGCAAACCCGTTTTGCCGCCAGGCTTCAAACACCGTGACGGCGACGGCGTTGGATAAATTCAGGCTGCGCTGACCCGCCAGCATCGGCAGCCGCAGGCCTTGCGCCGGCGCAAACGATTGGCGCACCGCCTCGGACAGCCCCCGTGTTTCAGAACCAAACACCAGCCAGTCGCCCGGCGCAAACACCACCTCATACACACCTCGGCTGGCGCGGGTGGTCAACGCGAACAGGCGCGCCGGTGCCGGCTGCTCGGCCTCCAGAAAGGCCTGCCAACTGGCATGGCGTTTGAGTTCGGCGTACTCGTGGTAGTCCAGCCCGGCGCGGCGCATGTGCTTGTCGTCCATGGAAAAGCCAAGCGGCTCCACCAGATGCAGGGTGCAGCCGGTGTTGGCCGCCAGCCGGATGATGTTGCCGGTGTTGGGCGGGATTTCGGGTTCGACCAGGACGATATGAAACATGGACCCTATTGTCCCCGGGTTGCGGCTTTTGCGGATGGCGATGGCCGGGGCCGCCGATGGTGCCTTTGCGGCAGCCGCCTACAGATTGGCTGTGCCTGCTTCCTGTGCGGCTGCTTGGTCGCGTCGCAAGTGCCCGATCAGGGACTGCTGGTCATCGCGATTGCCCCACTGGTTGAAATACACCAGCTCTTCCATTGGCAGCCGGGGTAGCCATCCCGCACTTTCCAGTTCCGGTTTGGCATAGAAATGGCTGACGTAGCCGACGCACAGGTAAGCGATGGGCGTGATGCGCTTCGGAATTCCCAGCGCTTCCTGCAGCTCGGACTGGTTGAAAATGCTGACCCAGCCCACCCCCAGACCTTCGGCTCGCGCTGCCAGCCACAGGTTTTGGACGGCGCACACGCTGCTGTACAGGTCCATGGTCTTCATATGGGTACGTCCGACGACGACCGGGCCGCTGCGCTCGCGGTCGCAGGTGATGCAGATGCCAACGGGCGACTCCAGAATGCCTTCGAGTTTCAATGACCGATAGACATCGCGTTTGTCCCCTTTGAACATGTCGCCTGCCTCGGCATGCGCGACGGCAAATGCATCATGTACCCGGCGCTTGACCTGGTCCGACTGGACTACCAGAAAATTCCAGGGCTGCATGAAGCCGACCGATGGTGCGTGGTGGGCGGCCGTCAGGACCCGACTCAGTACCTCATCGGGAACCGGTGTCGGCAAAAATTGGCCACGGACATCGCGGCGGGAAAAAATGGCGCGATAGACCGCATCACGTGCTTCTTGTGTGAATGCGTGTGTTTCCTGAATGGCTTGCGCCGGCATTGCTTTCATGACATTCCCCTCATGTGAAAATAAATGCGCTGCCTGGCCGTGCAGCTTGATGGTTTTCCAGGCCGGTCTTCTGACTCGGATTCATCTGAACCAGGCGCCTTCCCGGCATACGCCAGTGGCATCGAGCCTGGGTCATCCTCCTTACAGCGTTGGGCACGTGGCGGAATCACACCGCCTTCCCGATTCTCCTGTCGCCTTGCAGCGACGGGCACCTGAAGGTTGCCATTATGAATGGTGAAGTTGTAGAATCCGCCCGTTGGTGCTCGCGGTGTGGTTCACATGCCGCAGTTCAACGGGAAGCAGGGTGGTTTGGCTGTCAACAGCGAACCTAACCTGCGCTGCCCCCGCAACGGTAAGTGGACGAATCCCCCGCGATTTCGCTTCCATCACAGCCACTGAGCGTTTTGAACACGCGCTTGGGAAGGCGATGGAAGTTGCTCCACCAGCCCGGATACCGGCCAACAAGGTGGCTGCACGCGTGCGTGCAGCCGTGACGCCCATGTGCTGTCGGGGACGACGGAGAGGGCTTTTCTTTTGTATCGTTTCTTCTCATGAAAAATATTGTTTCGTGCGCACGCCTTGCCGCACTGCCTTTGGCGTTGGCTGCTGCATTTCCTTCGTTTGCCCAGACTCAGCTTAAAGATGTGGTGGTGACGGCCACGCGTGTTGAGCAGCCGATCACGGATGTCGTAGCCGATGTAACCATCCTGGACCGCGCTGCCATTGAACGTAGCGGTGCAACTGGTCTGGCTGATGTGCTGGCACGCGTACCCGGGATCGCCATGGCGCGAAACGGCGGACCGGGCGCTGCGACCAGTGTCTACGTGCGTGGTGCCGAATCTCGTTTTACGGCAGTTTTTATTGACGGCGTACGGGTCGATTCGCAATCGACCGGTGGCGCCACCTGGAATGCGATTCCTTTGTCCCGGATTGATCGCATTGAAGTCGTGCGTGGCCCGGCTGCAGCCATCTACGGTTCGGATGCCATCGGCGGTGTGATTCAGATTTTCACCCGCAAAGGTGAGGCTGGTTTTTCGCCCTCGATTGAGGTGGGGGTGGGCACGCACGGTACTAAAAAGCTGGACTTGGCCCTCAGTGGTGCGCAAGGCGCCGTGGACTATGCGTTGGGTCTGACACGCGAGACCAGCACCGGTTTCAATGCTCAGCCAACCGCCAACCCCGACAACGATGGTTACCGCAGCACATCGGTCTCCGCTCGTCTGGGTTTACAGATCAACCCGGCGCACCGCCTGGAAGCATCACTGCTGACCAATGACCTGAATGCCCAATACGATGGATTTACGCCGGGCAAGGATGATCGTGGGCAACACGACGTTCAGACACTCGGCCTGAACTGGTCGGCCCGCTGGACGGATGCCTACACCACGCGCATCAGTGTGAGCCAGGGCGATGACCGCTACGAGACCTCCCCCTCTGTCTACCTGACCGACACCCGTGTGACCAGTTACCTTTGGCAAAACGAATACCGAGCGGGGTCGTACTTGCTGACGGCCACCCTGGAGCGACGCGAAGACCAACTCAACAACGCAAGCACCACGCCGGTGATCACAGATCGCTCGCAGAATGCGCTGGCGCTTGGTTACGGTTACACCGGCGGGCAGCACACCTTGCAACTCAATGCCCGTCATGACAAGGATAGCGAGTTTGGTGGCAATGCCACAGGCAGTGCGGCCTATGCTTTTGCTTTCATGCCCAACTGGCGTGTTACGGCCGCGGCGGGCACGGCTTTCCGCGTGCCAACGCTGTTCCAGCGCTTCAGCATTTACGGCGTACCCACGCTCAAACCCGAGTCGGCGCGTAACAAGGAGCTTGGCGTTAAGTACGTAGCCCAAGGTAAAAGCTTCAGTGCTGTGGCTTACCGCAACAATGTTACCGACCTCATCACGTATGTTCCAGGTCCGGGTGCATGTGTCAATGGTGCGGGTGCGTTCTCGGGTTGTTACGGCAACACGGCGACCGCGCAATACAGCGGTCTGACGCTGGCCGCTTCCCAGCGGGTAGGGGCTGTCGCTTTGACGGGTTCGCTGGATTTGCAGAATCCCAAAGACCTGACAACGGGCAAACTGCTGGTTAGGCGGGCGAAAAAAATGGCCACATTGGGGGCTGACACGCAGATGGCAGGTTGGAAGCTGGGCGCAGAGCTGCAACTTTCCGGTGAGCGTTTCAACAACGTCGCCAACACCCAGCGTCTGGCGGGTTACGGCCTGGTCAACCTGCATGCCAGCACGCAGTTGGCCAAAGACTGGACCTTGCTGGGTCGCATTGACAACCTGGGTGACAAGTCCTATGAAACAGCCAAAGGTTACGCTACGGCGGGGCGCACGCTTTACGTGGGTCTGAAGTGGGCGCCTTACTCTTTCTGATTGCCAGGACGCTGTGTCTTCATTCACGCTCTGTCCCGCCATCCTGATCGCGGCCCCGGCCTCGGGCCAGGGCAAGACCACGGTGGTGGCGGCGTTGGCGCGCCTGTACACGCGCCAGGGTTTGCGCGTGCGGGTGTTCAAATGCGGGCCGGATTTTCTCGACCCCTATTGGCACAGCCTGGCCAGCGGCGCGCCGGTGCACCAGTTGGACTTGTGGATGACCGGTGAGCCTGACTGTCGGGCGCGCCTTGCGGCCGCCGCTGCCGAGGCGGATCTGATCATTGTGGAAGGTGTGATGGGCCTGTTTGATGGCGAGCCCAGCGCTGCCGATCTGGCGCAGCGCTTTGGCCTGCCGGTGCTGGCGGTGATCGATGCCAGCGCCATGGCCGGCACCTTTGGCGCGCTGGCGTTTGGCTTGCAGCATTACCGGCCCGGCCTGCGCTGGGCCGGTGTGCTGGCAAACCGGGTGGCGAGTGCGCGCCATGCGCAGATGTTGCAAGGCAGCGTGCGCGAACCCGAGCAATGGCTGGGCGCCCTGATGCGCAACCCGGCCATGAGTCTGCCGGAACGTCATTTGGGGCTGACGGTGGCCAGCGAGGTGGTGGACGCGCTGGAGCGACTCGATGCTGCGGCCGATGCGCTGGCCGCAACGCCGCTGGGCCAGATGACTCTGGTTGACTTGAAGCGCTGGGACGTGGCGTTTTCTGCTGAGCAAGGCGTGGACGCTGGTACGTCGAATGAACCCGGAATTGGCCAAAGCGACGGACCTTCAAACAGCCAACCGCTGGCGGGTCGCACCGTGGCCATTGCCCGTGATGCCGCCTTTTGTTTTATTTACGCCGCCAACCTGGACTGCCTGCAGGCCCTGGGCGCTCAACTGGTGTTTTTCTCGCCACTGGCCGACAGCGCCTTGCCGGCCTGTGACGCGGTCTGGCTGCCGGGCGGCTATCCCGAACTGCACGCTACGCGGCTGGCCGCCAACAAGTCTATGCGCGACAGTCTGGCGGCCCATGTGGCGCAGCACAAACCGGTCTGGGCCGAGTGCGGCGGCATGATGCTGCTGTTTGACGCGCTGGTCACGGCCGACGGCCAAAGCCACGCCCAATGGGGCCTGCTGCCCGGCACCGTCACCATGCAAAAGCGGCTGGCGGCGCTCGGGCCGCAGCAACTGGCGCTGGAGGCGGGTGTGTTGCGCGGCCATACCTTTCACTATTCCACTTGCGCCACGCCCTTGCCAGCCCAGACGCGCACGGCGCGACCCGCTGCCGAGCCGGTGGCGGAGGCGGGCGAGGCGCTGTACCAGCTTGGTTCCATTCGCGCCAGTTACTTTCACGCCTGGTTTGCCTCCAGCACGGCCGCCACGGCGGCTCTGTTCGAAGGACTGGCATGACTGAGCGATTTTCCTTTTCTGAAGGCCCGCAGCGCATCGTCTGCCTGACGGAGGAAACCACGGAGTGGTTGTACCTGCTGGGGCAGGAGCGGCGCATCGTCGGCATTTCCGGCTACACGGTGCGACCGCGCCGCTCGCGCGACGAGAAGCCGCGCGTCAGCGCCTTCACCAGCGCCAGGATCGACAAGATTCTGGCGCTGGAGCCCGACTGCGTCTTTGGCTTTTCCGATATGCAGGCCGATATTGCGGCGGCGCTGATTCGCCAAGGCGTGCCGGTCACGGTGTTCAACCAGCGCAGCGTGGCCGAGATTTTTTCCATGATGTTTCAGGTCGCCGCCATGGTGGGGCAGGGCGCGCAGGGGCTGGCCT
>JAKFXU010000227.1 GCA_021731215.1 Rhodoferax sp. | reverse complement strand
GGGTACGGTGTGCACGCTCAAGAACAAGCATCTGGGGATGAACGCCGAAGAAAAAATGACGGTCCGGCTCAAGCAGGGGCGCGGGGTGTTTGGCGTCGACATGAAAATCGTGGACGCCGAGGGCCTGGAATTGCCCTGGAACGGCAGGGCCTACGGCGACCTGCTGGTCAAGGGGCCCTGGATCATCAGCGCGTATTTCAAGGGCGAGGGCGGATCGACCCTGGTGGACGGCTGGTTTCCCACCGGCGACGTGGCCACCATTGACGCTGACGGCTACATGCAGATCACCGACCGCAGCAAGGACGTCATCAAGTCCGGCGGCGAGTGGATCAGTTCGATCGACGTGGAGAACGTGGCCATGGCGCACCCGGCAGTGGCGATGGCGGCCTGTATCGGCATGAGGCACCCCAAGTGGGACGAGCGCCCCATTATTGTGGTGGTCAAGAAGCCGGGCGCCGAGCTCTCGCGGGAGGAATTGCTCAAATTCTATGTGGGCAAGACCGCCAGATGGCAGGTGCCCGACGACGTGGTGTTTGTTGACGCCATCCCCCTGGGTGGCACCGGCAAGATGCAAAAAACAAAATTGCGCGAGATGCTGGACGACTACAAATTACCCGATGCCTGAGCCCCGCCGAGGGTCGGCTGGCGCCGGCCCGGCGCTGTCGCATTGGTGATTCATCCACGGGGAAACCCTAAGATGGCGATAGACGATTACTTGTACCCTGCAGGGGCATTGATTGATTCAAACCCAGGAGATTTACAAATGAAGTTTGCCATGAAAGTTGTTGCCGCCACGGCTGGCGTTTTGTGCGTCGGTGGCGCCTTGGCCCAGAAGGGCGAAACGATCAAGATCGCCATGATCGAGGGCCTCTCCGGGCCGATGGCCAACGTCGGCCAGAATCAGCTCAAGAGCTGGCAGTTCGTGGCCGAGAAACTGGCCGGTGCCAATAATGCGGCCGGTGTGAAATTCGAAATCGTCGGCATGGACAGCAAGGGCGCGCCCCAGGAGGCACTCAACACCTTCAAGGCAGCGGTCGATCAGGGCTTTCGCTACATCGTGCAAGGCAATGGCTCCGGCGCGGCGCTGGCCCTGTCCGATGCCGTGACCAAGCACAACGAACGCAACCCCGGCAAGGAGGTGGTTTACCTCAACTACGCGGCGGTGGACCCGGCCCTGACCAACGAGAAATGCAGCTACTGGCACTTCCGGCTCGACGCCGACACCAGCCAGAAAATGGAGGCGCTGACCAGCTTCATGAAAGACCAACCCAAGGTCAAAAAGGTGTACCTGCTGAACCAGAATTACTCGCACGGGCATCAAGTGGCCAAGTTCTTCAAGGAAGGCATGGCCCACAAGCGCGCCGATGTCCAGATCGTTGGCGAAGACCTGGTGCCACTGGGGCAGGTGAAGGACTTTGCGCCTTACGTGGCCAAAATCAAGCAGGCGGGTGCCGACACCATCGTGACCGGCAACTGGGGCGCCGACTTGACCCTGTTGGTCAAGGCCTTGAACGATTCCGGCCTCAAGGTGCCGATGTATGTCTACTACGCATCGGTATCCGGAACCCCTACCGTGCTGGCTGCTGGCGGCGACAGCGAGGTTTACCAGATTTCCTACGGGCACTCCAATTTCAAGGGGACCATTGGCAAATTCACAGGGGAATTCCAGAAAAAGTTTGGTGACGATTTCTACACCTATTCCATTTACAACGGTCTGGTGATGATGGGCGAGGCCATGGCCAAGGCCAAATCGAGCGACCCGGTCAAGGTGGCGGCGGCCATGAGCGGCATTCGCTTCAATGGTTTCAATGGCGAAGCCGAGATGCGCAAATCAGACCACCAGATGCAGCAGGCGCTGTTTATCTCGAAGTGGCAAAAAGTGGACAAGGAAAACACCTACAGCGTGGAGAAAACCGGTTTCACGTTCGCCCCGGTCAAGTCAATCGAATCGTACGTGGCCAGCACCCCCACCAGTTGCCAGATGAAGCGCCCGACCTAAAGCGGGTCGCTCTGCTTGCCGGGTGCGACGATGTCGCAAGCCCGGCAATTTTTTGCTGACAACGTGTTCATCAGTCAACCGGGCTTGCGCCCCCGGCACTTTTCCACCAGCACACAGGTACCGCATGGAGTTCTACACCATTTCACTGCTGAACGGCATCAGCTACGGCTTGCTGCTGTTCATGCTCAGTTCCGGTCTGACGCTGATTTTCAGCATGATGGGCGTGCTCAACTTCGCCCATGCCTCCTTCTACATGCTGGGCGCCTACTTTGCCTACACCATCACCGCCGTGATTGGCTTTTGGCCGGCCTTGCTGCTGGCTCCCTTGCTGGTCGGCTTGCTGGGTGCCGGGTTTGAGAAATACGCCCTGCGCCGGGTGCACAAGTTTGGTCATGTGCCCGAACTGCTCATCACCTTTGGCCTGAGTTACGTGATGGTGGAACTGGTGCAACTGGTATGGGGCCGCAGTTCGGTCAACTACCGCGTGCCGCTGGCGCTCGATGGGCCCTTGTTCACCATTTTTGGCACCCAGTTCCCGATCTACCGCGCCTTCATGATGGGGGTGGCGGTGCTGATGCTGATTGCCATCTGGTTGTTGCTGACCCGTACCCGCATCGGGCTGGTGATTCAGGCGGCCCTGACCCACCCCCACATGGTGGAGGCCCTGGGGCACAACGTGCCGCGTGTCTTCATGCTGGTGTTTGGCGGCGGCTGTGCGCTGGCGGGGCTGGCCGGCGTGATCGGTGGCAATGCCTACATCACCGAGCCCGGCATGGCTTATTCGCTGGGCGGCATCATTTTCGTGGTGGTGGTGGTCGGCGGCATGGGCTCGCTGGCGGGCGCGTTTCTGGCGTCGCTGCTGATTGGCGTGTTGCAGACTTTTGCCGTGGCGATCGATGCCTCCATCCTGTCGGCGCTGCAGGCCGTTGGGGTGATGCTGTCGCCCTCTGCCTTCGGCTATGCGCTGTGGAAACTCAAACTCAGCCAGATGGCGCCGATCCTGCCTTACCTGTTTCTGGTGCTGATCCTGATTTTTCGGCCCAAGGGGCTGCTTGGCAAGCGGGAGGGGTGATCCATGGCTGGCAGCGTCATTCGGTACAAGCCGTTCAATGTCGGCCGGGTCGTGGTCTGGGGCCTGTTTGCCCTGGTGCTGGCGACGGTGCCCCTGCTGTTTACCAGCAGCCTGAGCCAGACCATGCTCAGTCAAATGGGCATTGCCATCATTGTTTGCCTCAGCTACAATATGCTGCTGGGGCAGGGCGGGATGCTGAGCTTCGGTCATGCGGTGTATTCCGGCATGGGCTCCTTTCTGGCGATTCACACCCTCAATCTGGTCAGTGGTGGCCTGCCGCTGCCGGTCAGTCTGATTCCGATCGCGGGTGGCTTGGCCGCCATGCTGGTGGCAGTCCTGTTGGGCTGGGTCACCACCAAGAAAGCGGCCACCCCGTTTGCCATGATCACCCTGGGTATCGGTGAACTGGTGTGGGCCATGTCGCTGATGTTTCCCGAATTTTTTGGCGGCGAGGGCGGGGTTTCTGGCAACCGCGTCACCGGTGCCAAGACCTTGGGCATTACCTATGGGCCGCAGATCGAGCTGTATTACCTGATTGCGGTTTACACCTTTGTCTGTACCGCGCTGATGTTTGCCTTCACCAGGACGCCACTGGGGCGCATGCTCAATGCCGTGCGCGACAACCCGGAACGGGTCGAATTTGTCGGCTATGACACGCAGATGGTGCGCTACATCGCCTTTATCGTGGCGGCTTTTTTTGCCGGCATCTCGGGTGGCCTGGCGGCCTTGAATTTCGAGATCGTCACCTCCGAAGTGGTCAGCGGGCACCGCTCCGGCGCCTATCTGCTGTTCACCTTCCTGGGCGGCGCCACCTTCTTCTTCGGGCCCATCATTGGCGCCATTTTGATGGTGCTGGCATTTGTCATGCTGTCCGAGTTCACCAGCGCCTGGCTGCTGTATCTGGGCCTGGTGTTCCTGTTCATGGTGATGTTCGCACCCGGAGGCGTGGCGTCCCTGATCATGATGAATGTGCGGGTGGCGGCTTTTGGGCACCTGCGAAAACTGTGGGTGAGTTATCTGGCGCTGGCCCTTACCGCTCTGGTGGTGCTGCTGGGCGCGGCGGTCATGATCGAGATGGTTTATCACCTGCAGCTCAATGCCGCTCTTGGGCCCGAAATCAAGTTCATGGGGATGGCGCTCAACGCCAGAGGCCTGGATAGCTGGTTTGGGGCCGTCTTTGTGATGTTGACCGGCCTGGGCTGTTTTGAACTGTGTCGCCGGCAATTCGCGCGGGAGTGGACGCAGATTCAGGAGAGCATCGAAAAAGAAATCAAACGCCGGGAGACGCTGTGAGCCATCGTTCCAACCCGTCCACGCCCTTTGCGCTTGAATTGAAGAATTTGCGCAAGAGCTTTGGCAAGACGGAGATCATCCGGGGCGTCAACCTGGCCATTCCGGCGGGCGAGCGCGTCGGCATCATCGGCCCCAATGGCGCCGGCAAGTCAACGCTGTTCAACCTGATCAGCGGTCGTTTCGAGCCCAGCAGCGGTGACGTGTTGCTCAATGGCCAGCGCCTCAACGGCAAGCGAGCGTTCGAGATCAACCGCCTGGGTTTGAGCCGCAGTTTCCAGATCACCAATATTTTCCCCAAGCTCAGCGTGTTTGAAAACCTGCGCTGCGGCGTGCTCTGGAGTCTGGGCTACAAGTACACTTTTCTAAAATTTTTGGCTGACCTAGACGATGCCAATGCGCGCGCCGAGGAGCTGATGGCGATGGTCAAGCTGGATCGAAAACACGACGTGCTGGCCATGAACCTGACCTATGCCGAGCAGCGCGCGCTGGAGATCGGCATCACGATTGCCGGCGGCGCCAACGTGATCCTGCTCGATGAACCGACGGCCGGCATGAGCAAGTCGGAAACCAGCCGCTTCATCACGCTGATCAAGGAGGTGACGGTTGGCAAAACACTGCTGACGGTCGAGCACGATATGGGCGTGGTGTTCGGTCTGGCGGACAAAATTGCGGTGGTGGTGTACGGCGAGGTGATCGCCTACGACGTACCGGATGCGGTGCGCGCCAGCCAGAGCGTGCAGGAGGCCTATCTGGGCTCTTCGGTGGCGGATTCGCAGGTTGCGGGAGGGCACTGATATGTTGAAAATTGATGACCTGCATGCCTATTACGGCAAGAGCCACATCCTGCACGGCGTGCATTTTGAGGTCAAGGCGGGCCAGATCACGGCCCTGCTCGGGCGCAACGGCTCGGGCCGCTCGACCACCGCCAAGGCCATCATGGGCCTGGTCGATTGCCGGGGCTCCCTGCACTGGAAAGGGCAGGAAATACGGGGCAAAAAAACCTATGAAATCGCGCACCTGGGGATTGGCTACGTGCCGGAGAGCCGCGACATTTTTCCCAACCTGACGGTGGAACAAAACCTGATCCTGGGACAAAAAAGTACCCGCAAGGCGGGACGCTGGTCGCAGGGCGATATGTACCAGATGTTTCCCCGCTTGAAAGAGCGCCAGCACACCCAGGCCGGCGTGTTGTCGGGCGGCGAGCAGCAGATGCTCACGCTGTGCCGCACCCTGATGGGCGACCCGGACCTCATCATCATCGACGAACCGACCGAGGGCCTGGCGCCCAAGATTGTGGAGTTGGTGGCCGGGTACCTGAAGGAACTCAAGAAGCGCGGCATAGCGGTGCTGCTGATCGAGCAGAAGCTGACCATTGCGATGAATATTTCCGACCGCTGCCTGGTCATGGGCCACGGCAGCATTGTGTTTGCCGGTACGCCGGATGAATTGCGCAAGGACAGCGAGGTCCGCAAGGAGTGGCTGGAGGTTTGAACAGCTTGTCGCAGCCGTGACAAACTGGCTTGAACCGTTGCGCGTAGCTCCTTACAATCATAAAATCGAACGACCGTTCTATTTTTACTTCCGAGGAATGCAAGCATGAGCGCCCAATACCAAGTGCATGGCGGTATCGCCGTGATTACGCTGAACAACCCGCCCGTCAATGGTTTGGGCTATGCCACCCGCTTGGGGCTGACAGACGGCTTGACCAAGGCCAATGCCGATGCGGCCGTGAAGGCGATCATCATTACCGGCGCCGGCAAGGCGTTTTCGGGCGGCGCTGATATCAAGGAATTTGGCTCGCCCAAAGCGGTGCAGGAGCCCAATCTGTTGAGCGTGATTCTGGCGGTCGAAAACTCAGCCAAGCCGGTCATCGCTGCGGTCCACAGCGTTTGCATGGGTGGCGGGCTGGAACTGGCTCTGGGTTGCCATTACCGCATCGCCGCTCCCGGCTGCAATGTGGCGCTGCCAGAGGTCAAGCTGGGCCTGATTCCAGGCGCCGGCGGTACCCAGCGCCTGCCGCGCGCACTGGGTGTGGAGCCGGCGCTGAACATGATCGTCAGCGGCGAACCGGTCAAGAGCGAACTGCTGGCCATGCTGCCGGGACAAAAGCTGTTTGACAAAATGGCCTCTTCCGCAGAAGCCCTGGCTGATGAAGCGCTGACCTTTGCCGGGGAAGTGGCTGAGGCGCGGCCGCTGCCGCTGGTGCGCAAGCTGCCTTGCCAACACCCGCTGGGCGACGCCTATTTCCAGTTCGCGCGCAACATGGTCTTGGGGTTGTCCAAGAACTTCCCGGCGCCGGGCCAATGCGTGGACGCCGTCGAAGCCGCGACCAAGCAGAAATTCGACGATGGCATGGCGGTGGAGCGCGAGATCTTCATCAACCTGATGCTGACGTCTGAAAGCAAAGCACTGCGCCACCTCTTTATGGCGGAACGCGCCGCCTCAAAAATCCCCGATGTGCCCGCCGATACACCGCAGCGTGCCATCAACTCGGTGGCGGTGATCGGTGCCGGCACCATGGGCGGCGGCATTTCGATGAACTTCCTCAACGCCGGCATACCCGTCAAGATGCTGGAGATGAAGCCAGAAGCGCTGGACCGCGGCATCGCCACCATGCGCAAGAATTACGAATCCCAGGTCAAGAAGGGCAAGCTCAAGCAGGACAAGTACAAGCAGCGCATGAGCCTGCTCAGCACTACGTTGAGCTACGACGATCTGAAGGATGCGGACCTGGTGATCGAGGCCGTGTTCGAGGAAATCGGCGTGAAAGAAGCGGTGTTCAAGGAGCTTGATCGCGTCATGAAGCCGGGCGCCATTCTGGCCTCCAACACCTCCACCCTGGATGTCAACAAAATCGCCTCCTTCACGCAGCGGCCGCAGGACGTGGTCGGCCTGCATTTCTTCAGCCCGGCCAATGTGATGAAATTGCTGGAAGTGGTGCGCGGCGACAAGACCGCCAAGGACGTGCTGGCGACCGTGATGGGACTGGCCAAGAAGATCAAGAAAACGGCGGTGGTGTCGGGTGTCTGCGACGGCTTCATCGGCAACCGCATGATCGAGCAGTATGGCCGCCAGGGCGGCTTCCTGCTGGACGAGGGTTGCACCCCACAGCAGGTCGACCAGGCGATCGAAAAATTCGGCTTTGCCATGGGGCCGTTTCGCATGGGCGACCTGGCCGGCAACGACATTGGCTGGGCCATCCGCAAGCGCCGTTACAGCGAAAAGCCCGACATGAAATACAGCAGGACCGCCGACTTGCTGTGTGAAAAAGGCCGTTTTGGCCAGAAAACCGGCGCCGGCTGGTATGACTATGTTCCCGGCAAGCGTGACGCCATTCCCAATGCCGAAGTGGTACAGATGCTCGAGGCGCACCGCACATCGCTGGGCATCACACCGCGCAAGATTTCGGACGAAGAAATCGTGCAGCGCCTGGTCTATGCGCTGGTGAACGAAGCGGCGCACATCCTGGAAGAGGGCATTGCGACCAAGGCCAGCGATATCGACATGGTCTACCTGATGGGCTATGGCTTCCCCATTTACCGGGGTGGCCCGATGAACTATGCCGATCAGGTCGGCCTGTTCAATGTGGTGCAAGCGATGAACCGCTTTGCCCAAAACCCGCTCGATGACGCCCAATTCTGGCAGCCCGCGCCGCTGCTCGCCAGGCTGGCTGCTGAAGGCAAGACCTTTAACTGAACACCGACATCCGAGAGTAAATCACCATGACTTCCGCTGTAATCGTTTCCACCGCCCGCACGCCGCTCGCCAAGAGCTGGAAGGGTTCCTTCAACCTGACGCACGGCGCCACCCTGGGCGGCCATGCGGTCGAACATGCCATCTCCCGCGCCGGCATTGAAGCCGCCGAGGTCGATGACGTCATCATGGGCTGCGCCACGCCGGAAGGCGCCACCGGTGCCAATATTGCACGCCAGATCGCGCTGCGCGCGGGCTGCCCGGTGACCGTGTCGGGCATGACGGTCAACCGCTTTTGCTCATCCGGTCTGCAAACCATTGCCCTGGCCTCGCAGCGCGTGATGGCCGGCGAGGGCGATATCTACGTGGCCGGCGGCGTGGAAAGCATCTCCTGTGTGCAGCAGGAAATGAACCAGCACATGCTGGCCGACCCCTGGCTGGTCAAGAACAAGCCCGAGCTTTACTGGAACATGCTGCAAACCGCGGAGAACGTGGCCAAGCGCTACGGCATCAGCCGCGAAGCCATGGACGAGTACGGCGCCGCCAGCCAGCAGCGCGCCAGCGCGGCGCTGGCGGGGGGCCTGTTCAAGGACGAGATCGCTCCGATCACGGTCACCATGGGCGTCGCGGACAAGCTCATGGGCTTGAGCACCAAAAAAGTGACGGTCAGCCAGGACGAAGGCATTCGCGAGGGCACCACCAAGGAAGGCATCAGCGGCCTGCGTTCCGCCGTGCCAGGCGGTCTGATCACGGCCGGCAATGCCAGCCAGTTCTCCGACGGCGGTGGCGCCGTGGTGGTGATGAACGAAACGCTGGCCGAGAAGAAAGGCCTGAAACCGCTGGGCCGCTTTCTCGGCTTTGCGGTGGCCGGCTGCGAACCCGACGAGATGGGGATTGGTCCCGTGTTTGCGATCCCGCAGGTGCTGGCGCGCCTGGGTCTCAAGCTCAGCGACATCGACCTGTGGGAACTCAACGAAGCCTTTGCCGTGCAGGTGATTTACTGCCGCGACCAGCTCGGTATCCCCGGCGAGCGCCTGAACGTCAATGGCGGCGCCATTGCGGTCGGCCACCCCTATGGCGTGAGCGGCCAGCGCCTGACCGGCCACGCCCTGATCGAAGGCAAGCGCCGCGGTGCCAAACGGGTCTGCGTCACCATGTGCATTGGCGGCGGCATGGGGGCGGCAGGTATTTTCGAAGTGCTCTGAAGCCTTGCGGGACAGACTGCAGCGTTGCTGCGCGAGCCAGCTCTGTCCTCAACTGAATAAGTTTCGTCACAGGAAAAACCATGGACAAGACCAGCAACGCATCCCCTGAAACCTTCCTCGCCATGGGCCGGGAGGTGCTGGCCTCCCAACCTTTCAGCGTGCTGATCGGTGCCGAGCTGCATGGTCTGGCGCCCGGGCAGTGCGAGCTCCATGTGCCGGTGAGCGACAAGATTCGCCAGCAGCACGGCTTTGTGCATGGCGGCGTGGTGAGTTATGCGGCTGACAATGCACTGACCTACGCGGGCGGCACCGCCTTGGGCCTGCCGGTGGTCACCTCCGAGTTCAAGATCAACTATGTGCGCCCGGCTGTGGGTGAGCGTCTGATTGCGCGTGCCCACGCTGTGCATACCGGCAAAACCCAGGCGGTCTGTCGTTGCGACGTGTTTGTCGTCGAAAATGGCCAGGAAAAGCTGTGCGCGGTCGCCCAGGGCACGATCACCGTCTTGCCATCGGGTTCTGCCAGGCCCTAACCCGGTCCTGCCACCGGCAGTTGCCGGTTGCCGTCCCTTCCTGCCATTTTCTGCGAGGCGTTCATGAGTCTGCGTTCCACGCTTGATTTCCTGCTGTACCAGTGGCTTGACGCGCAGGCGTTGAACCAGCGCGCGCTTTGCCGATCAATATGGATTGCTTGAGTTTCCACAAAGCAGCGTTATGGCTGTATTGCAAACATGGCTGGCTTGGTCAAGGTCGCCAACGCCATAGCTGCGCAGGGCGTCTACTGATCGGGATGCCGGTTCTCAGATCGGTACGCGCGTGATGAGCACGGCTGTGCCGGCCGGCGCCTGCTCGGCAAACTCAATCAGTGGCAACAGTGCCTGGCGGGCGTTTTCCGCGGCGCTGGCATCCGCGGCATGCACCACGGCGAGCCGGTCGCCCGCCTGCACGTGCAGGCCGACTTGAACAAACTGGCTGAACCCGACGCGCGCATCGACTGTGTCCGTGGCCTGGCGCCGGCCGCCGCCGAGTTCGATGATCAGCAGACCAATGTCCCGCGTCGCCATGCCAGCCACCCAGCCGCTGTGCGGCGCCAGTATTTCCAGTTGGACCGGTGCGCTGGGCAAGTAGTGATGGCAGCGCTCGACGAAGTCGGTCGGACCGCCCAGGGCCGCCACCATGCGGGCGAAGTGTTCCAGCGCGGCACCGCTGTCGAGCGCCCTGTCGACCTGCTGCAAGGCCTGGGCCTGATTCGACGCCAAACCGCCCATGACAAGCAACTCGGCGCTCAACACCCGGGTCACTTCCAGCAGACGGGGTTCACGGCGTTGGCCCTGCAGAAATTGCACCGCCTCACGCACCTCCACGGCGTTGCCGCAGCAGTCGCCCAGCACCTGGTTCATGTCGGTGATGCAGGCCCGGGCCGGCAGTCCGGCGCCGTTGGCCACCGTCACCAACGATTGCGCCAGTTCCATTGCCATGCTTGGTGTGGCGGCAAAGGCCCCGTTGCCGGTCTTGACATCCATCACCAGGCCCTGCAGGCCGGCGGCCAGTTTCTTGGACAGAATGCTGGCGGTGATGAGGGCCACCGACTCGACCGTGGCCGTGACATCCCGGATCGCGTAGAGGCGCCGGTCGGCCGGCGCCAGTTCCGCCGTCTGGCCGATGATGGCGCAGCCGGCGCTCTGCAGCGCCTGGCGCAGACGCGCAATGTCCGGGCTGCTTTGGTAGCCGGGGATGCTATCCAACTTGTCCAGCGTGCCCCCGGTGTGGCCCAGGCCACGGCCCGAGATCATGGGCACAAAGCCGCCGCAGGCCGCCACAATCGGGGCCAGCATCAGGCTCACTTTGTCGCCCACACCGCCGGTGGAATGCTTGTCCAGAATCGGGCCGCTCAGCTTGGCACTGGCCCAATCCAGCACCAGGCCGGAACGCGTCATGGCTTGCGTCAGCTCCACCGTTTCGCCACTGCTCATTCCGTTGAGGAACATGGCCATCGCCATGGCGGCGGCTTGCCCTTCGCTCCACGAGCCATCGACCAGGCCGCGCACGAAGGCATCGATATGAGCTCGCTGCAGGCGCTGGCCGTCACGCTTGCGGCGAATGATCTCCTGGGCCAGCATGGCTTGGCTCAGTAAGCGCCGGCCGGCCTTGCCGGGACCATGGCCGCGGGCGGCGCCCGGCCACCCTGCAGGGCTCGGATGTCGCTCAGCAAACTGCTGGCGCCAATGCGAAAACGCCGGGCGTTGAGCGCCTGGGGACCCAGATACTCGCTGCACAGCGCGATATAGCTGGCGGCCTCCTGCACCGTGCGAATGCCGCCGGAGACTTTGAACCCGACCCGGTTCGCGGCCGCTGGGCTGGAGGCGATGGCAGCGAGCATGATGCGGGCCGCCTGCGGCGTGGCACTGACGGGCGTCTTGCCGGTACTGGTCTTGAGGAAGTCGGCCCCGGCCTCAAGGCTAAGACGGCATGCGCGTTCAATCAGCGCCGTGCTCTTGAGTTCACCGGTTTCCAGAATAATCTTCAGCAGCAGGCCGGGACAGGCTTTGCGCACGGCGTCGAGCAGCAAAGCCAACGCTCGTTCATCACCGGCGCGCAAATGCGCATAGGGCAAGACCAGGTCCACCTCCTGGGCGCCGCTTTGCACAATGGCGCCGGCATCGCGCACGGCGCGCTGCAGGTCAGCGCTGCCGTCGGGGAAGTTGGCCACCGCTGCCACGGCGATGTGCGCGGGCAACTGCTTGCGTGCGAACGCCGCCAGGTGCGGCCAGACGCAAACCGCAGCCACTGGTCCTAAAGGACTTTGAGCCCGCTGGCACAGGCGCCAGATGTCGGTCTCGCTGTCCTCCTTGTTCAGACTGATCAGGTCCAGGCAGGACAGGGCCAGCCGGGCGCTGGCGGGCAGGTCGCTCGGCCAGTCGGTTGTTTGTTCGGTGAGCCCAGTGGCGGGCGGTGAAAGATTCATGCTGTTGGATACTGCGGGAGTGCGTCAATGTTGCCAATTATGTCGGCCAGCAAGCCACTGGCCACGGCGCTGACCGCCTGCGCCTGTGACAGGGTGTGGGCATGACTCAAGTGCTCGTTTGACAGGCCGGCGCCCATGTTGGTGATGAGCGACAGGGCCAGCACGCGCAGGCTGGCGCGGCGCGCCAGAATGGTTTCGGGCACGGTACTCATGCCCACCGCATCGGCGCCGAGCTGCCTGAACATGCGGATCTCGGCCGGGGTTTCAAACTGCGGGCCGAAGGCCCAGGCGTAGACACCTTGATACAGGGTGATGCCGCGTCGGGCGGCGATCTCGCGCGCCTGCGCGCGCAGCGCCGGGTCGTAGGCGTCCACCATGCTGACGAAGCGCTCGGATCCGCCTTCGCCCACCAGCGGCGAGCGTTGTGCCACATTGATGTGGTCGCTCAACAGCATCAGGCTTTGCGCCGGCAGGTCGAGCCGCAGGCTGCCGGCCGCGTTGGTTTGCACCAGCACGGCGCAGCCCAACTCCTTGAGCACCCTCAGCGGCAGCTTCATGCCATCGACCGCGCCGCTTTGATAGCCGTGCTGGCGCCCGCTCAGCACCGCAACCGGGTTGGCCCCGATGCGACCCAGCCACAGCATGCCACTGTGGCCTGCGGGAAGCCTTCGAGTTCAGCATAAGGGATGCAAACAGCGTCCTGAACATGCCCGGTCAGGTCGCCCCAGCCAGAGCCCAACAAGACGGCGATGCGGGGCCGGGCCGATGGCGCCCGAAGTGCAATGGTGCGCAAGGCAGCCAAGTGGTTCATGGTGTCTTCAAATGTTCCGGTCCGAAACTCTCGGGCAGCAGTTGTGCCAGCGTATAGCGTGGCCCCATTGCGGTCTCATTGGCCGTGATAACCGGGGTGTCCGGCGCGCCAAACTCGCGCAACTTCTGGCGGCACCCGCCGCAGGGCGTGACCCAGGCGCCACCCGTGCCCACCACCAGCATGGCACGCACACGCAGGCTGCCCGTCAGCACCATGGCGCTCAGCGCGCCCGCCTCGGCGCACACGCCCTCGGGGTAGGCCGCATTTTCCACGTTGCAGCCGGCGTGAATGCGGCCCTGCTGATCGAGCACAGCCGCGCCGACCTGAAATCTGGAATAGGGGGCATAGGCCTTGAGCCGGGCAGTGCGGGCGGCTTGCAGCATGGCTTGCTGCAAGACCTCAGTGAGCAAGAACGGTGTCATGTGGGTCACAATAACACGCCCCGTGACGGCCTGATATTTAACAGCCCTCTGCCCGTTAATCAGTGCCGTTGCACATTCAACCTGGATTCCTCAGTTGACCGCTTGGTTTCCTCTATAGGTGTTGCAACGCAACGGCGACGTGTTTTGAAGTGTGGCAGAAAGATTTCGCGGCTGCTTCCGTAATGTGAAAATATTGTTTCATATTACGGAAAATAAAATTGATGCAACGCGTCATTTTTTCTCAACATGAAATAATGTTTTTTGCAATGCGAATCATTGTGTCTAAGTCGTTGATTTTATTCAACTTAAATTAAGTCTTCTATAAGACATAAGATTGATAATAAGTCTTATAGAAGACATAGAATTACTTCCTAGGCGCCGGACTTGTACAGCAAGCGGTGCAGACTGTTTTAACTAACCGAAGGAGTGATCTCATGCCGCAAACCATTACCGAACAATTGAGCCGCGAACAACAAATCGCCGCCCTGGAAAAAGACTGGGCCACCAACCCGCGCTGGAAGGGCATCAAGCGTGGTTACAGCGCGGCTGATGTGGTACGCCTGCGCGGCTCGTTCCCGATTGAGCACACCCTGGCTCGCCGCGGTGCTGAGAAGCTCTGGAATCTGGTGAATACCGAGCCTTACGTCAATTGCCTGGGCGCATTGACCGGCGGCCAAGCCATGCAGCAAGTCAAGGCGGGCGTGAAGGCGATCTACCTGTCCGGCTGGCAAGTGGCCGCCGATAACAATTCTTACGCGTCCATGTACCCGGATCAGTCGCTGTACCCAGTGGACTCGGTGCCGACCGTGGTCGAGCGCATCAACAACACCTTCCGCCGCGCCGATGAAATTCAGCATTCCAAGGGCATTGATGCTGGCGACAAAGGCTATATCGACAATTTTGCGCCCATCGTGGCCGATGCCGAAGCCGGTTTTGGCGGTGTGCTGAACGCGTTTGAGCTGATGAAGGCCATGATCAAGGCTGGCGCCGCTGGCGTGCATTGGGAGGACCAATTGGCTTCAGTCAAAAAATGCGGCCACATGGGCGGCAAGGTGTTGGTGCCTACCGCTGAAGCCTGCCAAAAGCTGATTGCGGCCCGCATGGCAGCCGACGTCTGCGGCGTGCCGACCCTGGTGATCGCCCGTACCGACGCGGAAGCGGCCGACCTGCTGACCAGTGATTACGATGAAAACGACAAGCCGTTCCTGACCGGCGAGCGCACCGCCGAGGGCTTCTACAAAACCAAAAAGGGTATTGAGCAGGCCATCTCGCGCGCCATTGCTTACGCCGAGTACGCGGATCTGGTGTGGTGCGAAACCGGGACGCCGGACCTCGAATTTGCCAAGCAGTTTGCCGATGCCGTGCATGCCAAGCACCCCGGCAAAATGCTGGCCTACAACTGCTCGCCTTCGTTCAATTGGAAGAAAAACCTGGACGATGCCACCATCGCCAAGTTCCAGCGCGAGCTCGGCGCCATGGGTTACAAGTACCAGTTCATTACCTTGGCCGGCATTCACTCCATGTGGTACAACATGTTTGACCTCGCGCAAGACTATGTGGCGCGCGGCATGACGGCCTATGTCGAGAAAGTGCAAGAGCCCGAGTTCGCAGCGCGCGACCGCGGCTACACCTTCGTCTCGCACCAGCAGGAAGTGGGCACCGGTTATTTCGACGAAGTCACCACAGTGATTCAAGGCGGCAAGTCCAGCGTGACGGCGCTGACCGGCTCGACCGAAGAAGAGCAGTTCCACTAATCGGTCTGGCAAGCTGGCGCAGCGTAAAATTACGCCGTTCCGGCTTCCAGTCTTCATAGCGCGGCTTGTCCGCGCTTTTTCATTGATGAAACCTTGCGAGCCAGCTCTGTCCTCAACTGATTATTTCAAACCATGATTCAAATCACACTTCCTGACGGCTCCCAACGCGACTTCCCCGCTCCGGTGACGGTGGCCGAGGTGGCGGCATCCATTGGCGCGGGCTTGGCCAAGGCGGCGCTGGCGGGCAAGATTGACGGCCTAGTGGTTGACACCAGTTACCTGATCGAGGCGGACAGTCCTTTGTCCATCATCACGGCCAAGGATGCCGATGGTTTGGAAGTGATTCGGCACTCGACGGCCCACCTGTTGGCTTATTCCGTCAAGGAACTGTTCCCGCAGGCGCAGGTCACCATCGGCCCCGTCATCGAAAACGGATTTTTCTACGACTTCTCTTACAAACGGCCTTTTACGCCGGAAGATTTGATTGCCATCGAGAAAAAAATGGTCGAGCTCGTCGCCAAGGACGAGCCGGTGACACGGCGCGTGCTGCCGCGCGACGAGGCGGTGGCCTATTTCAAGGGCTTGGGCGAGCATTACAAGGCCGAGATCATTGCCAGCATCCCGGCCAACGAAGACGTGTCGCTCTATCGCGAAGGCAAGTTCGAAGACCTGTGCCGCGGGCCGCATGTGCCCAGCACCGGCAAGCTCAAGTTTTTCAAGCTGATGAAACTTGCCGGGGCCTATTGGCGCGGCGACCACCGCAACGAGATGCTGCAACGCATCTACGGCACCGCCTGGGCCACCAAGGATGAATTGCAGCAGCACTTGACGATGCTGGAAGAAGCAGAGAAGCGCGATCACCGCAAGCTCGGGCGCGAACTCGATCTGTTTCATATAGACGACCACGCGCCCGGCCTGGTGTTTTGGCACCCCAAGGGCTGGACGCTTTGGCAGGGCGTTGAGCAATACATGCGCCAGGTCTATCGCGACAACGGCTATCAGGAGGTCAAGGGCCCGCAAGTCATCGACAAGACGCTGTGGGAGAAAACCGGGCACTGGGACAAGTACCGCGAGAACATGTTCACGACCGAGTCCGAAAAGCGCGAATATGCCTTGAAGCCGATGAACTGTCCGGGCCATATCCTGATCTTCAAGCAGGGCATCAAGAGCTACCGTGATCTGCCCTTGCGCTACGGCGAGTTCGGCCAGTGCCACCGCAACGAGCCTTCGGGCGGGCTGCACGGCATCATGCGGGTGCGTGGCTTCACGCAGGACGATGGCCATATTTTTTGTACCGAAGAGCAGATTCTGGACGAGTGTGTCAACTACACGACGCTGCTGCAGAAAGTCTATGCCGACTTCGGCTTCAAAAACATCATTTACAAAGTGGCAACCCGCCCGGCCCAGCGCATTGGCTCCGATGCAAGCTGGGACAAGGCCGAGCACGCCTTGATGGAATGCCTGCGCGCCTCAGGCTGCGAATTCGAAATCTCGCCCGGCGAGGGTGCGTTTTACGGACCCAAAATTGAGTACACACTGAAAGACGCGATTGGCCGCCAATGGCAATGCGGCACCATGCAGGTCGATTTCTCGATGCCTGAGCGCTTGGGCGCCGAGTACGTCGGTGAAGATGGCGCTCGCCATCGGCCGGTGATGCTGCACCGCGCCATCGTGGGCAGTCTGGAGCGTTTTATTGGGATTCTGATCGAAGAAAGTGCCGGTGCCTTGCCCGCCTGGCTGGCTCCGGTGCAGGTTGCGGTGCTCAATATCACCGACGCGCAGGCCGATTATTGTCGTGAAATTGTCGAAAAATTGAAAAAATCACTGCCAAATCAAGAGCTTAGAGTGGTGACGGACCTGCGTAACGAGAAAATTACGTATAAAATACGCGAGCATTCAATGCAGAAGCTGCCCTATATCCTGGTCGTGGGCGACAAGGAAAAGGCAGCGGGTACCGTTGCAGTGCGCGCCCGGGGTGGTCAAGACCTCGGTGTGATGTCCCTCGATGCATTCGTGCAAAAAATCGCAGAAGACATCACTCACAAGTCTGTTGTCTAAGCTGGTATCAAGCAGGATGGCAGTTTTGTCGCGTGTACGGGGCGGTTGTAGCTACATTTTGTGTAGCAGATTATGTGAAGGATTAAGCCATCGCTACTGAATTTCGTGACCGCCGTCACCGCGAAGAACGCAAACACCGTCTGAACCGGGAAATCATGGCTCCAGAAGTTCGACTCTCTGGAGTTGAGAACGAGCCGCTGGGGGTAGTTAGCCTGATGGAGGCGCTGCGTATGGCGGGTGAGCTGGATGTAGATCTGGTTGAAATTGCCGCCACGGCGACGCCGCCGGTCTGTCGTTTGATGGATTACGGCAAGTTCAAGTACCAGGAGCAAAAGAAGGCGGCGGAAGCGAAGGCCAAGCAGACGGTGATCGAGATCAAGGAGATCAAGTTCCGTCCCGGTACTGATGATGGCGACTACAACATCAAGATGCGCAATATCAAGCGCTTTTTGGCCGAAGGTGACAAGTGCAAGATCACCCTGCGATTCCGGGGGCGCGAGATTACGCACCAGGAAATCGGCATGGCCTTGTTGAATCGCATTCGCACTGACTTGGGTGATTTGATCCTGATTGAGCAGTTTCCCAAGCTTGAAGGGCGCCAGATGATCATGATGATCGCGCCCGGCAAGAAGAAGATTGCGGCGAAGCCGGCGACAGACGCGGCACCGGCGGTAACGTCGTAAAAGTTTTGCAGTGCATTGGTTGACCTGACCGATGCCTTGCGAAAACGGAGTTTCAGTGAAGACTAACTTGTACTCAAGCTATGTCGGAACTAAAAGTGGCTCGGGGCCAACAAGGCTGCAAACAGTTTGCAGACGCCTCACGAGCACAATGAAAAAGGAGCATGAAGATGCCCAAAATGAAGACCAAGAGCGCGGCGAAGAAACGCTTCCGCGTCCGTCCAGGTGGCACCGTCAAACGCGGTCAAGCCTTCAAACGTCACATTCTGACCAAGAAGACCACCAAAAATAAACGCCAATTGCGTGGTTCCACATCTGTTCATGAGTCCGACATGGGTCGCATGGCACAGATGTTGCCAGGCCGTGGTATTTAATTAACGACGAACAAGGAGTAATCACATGCCTCGCGTCAAACGTGGTGTAACGGCTCGCGCCCGCCATAAAAAAGTTTTAGCCCTTGCCAAAGGTTTCCGCGGTCGCCGCGGTAATGTCTTCCGCATCGCCAAAGAAGCGGTGATGAAGGCCGGGCAATATGCCTACCGTGATCGCCGTACCAAAAAGCGTGTCTTCCGTCAGTTGTGGATTGCCCGTATCAATGCCGCTGCGCGTCAGTGTGGCATGACCTACAGCCAGTTCGCCAACGGTCTGAAGAAAGCCAATATCGAGATTGACCGCAAGGTTTTGTCCGATATCGCAGTGCATGACATGCCCGCATTTGCCGGTATCGTGGAGCAAGTCAAGGCCAAGCTGGCTGCTTGAGTTCACGGCGTTTCGCTGTCATCAAGATAGCGTTTTATGCACTAGAAACAAGGGCTAGAGCTTGCAAGAGCGCTAGCCCTTTTTCATTGGAACGCAGTTTCAGAGAAGACTGACTTGTACTCAAGTTATGTCGGAACTACAAGAGAATTTATGAACGAGTTGAACGTCGTCATCGACAGCGCCAAAGCCAGCTTTGCACGGGCCGCGACGCCGGCCGACCTGGAAAACGCCAAGGCCTTGTTTCTGGGCAAGTCTGGCAGCATCACCGAACTGATGAAGGGCCTGGCGGCTTTGCCGGTGGACCAGAAAAAGTCACGTGGCGCCGCCATTAACCTGGCCAAACAGGCGATTGAAGCGGCCCTGAATCAGCGTCGCCAGGCGCTGGCTGATGTCGAATTGCAAGCGCAACTGCAGGCCGAAGCACTGGACGTGACGCTGCCGGGTCGCCAGCGCGGGCAGGGCGGTTTGCACCCGGTCTCGCTCACACTGGAACGCATTGAGGCGATCTTTGCTTCGATGGGTTTTGCGGTGGCACAGGGCCCCGAGATCGAGACCGACTGGTTCAACTTCACGGCATTGAACACGCCCGAGGACCATCCGGCCCGTTCGATGCACGACACTTTTTACGTCGAGGGTGGCTCCGCCGATGCGCCTCATTTGCTGCGCACACACACCAGTCCGATGCAGATCCGCTATGCGGTGCAGCACGTCAAACAGCAGCGTGCCGCCAGCGGCGCCGGGCCGGTTGGCGAAGCCCTCTTTGCCGGCACCATGCCCGAGATTCGCGTCATCGCGCCCGGGCGCACCTACCGCGTTGACAGCGATGCCACCCATTCGCCCATGTTCCACCAGTGCGAAGGCCTGTGGGTCGGTGAGAACATCAGCTTCAAAGACCTCAAGTTTGTTTTCACTGATTTTTGCCGCACCTTTTTTGAGTCGGACGACCTGGTGCTGCGCTTTCGCCCCAGTTTCTTTCCGTTCACCGAGCCCAGTGCCGAGATCGACATCCAGTTCCAGAGCGGTCCGCTGGCCGGTCGCTGGTTGGAAGTGGCGGGTTCGGGCCAGGTCCATCCCAATGTGATCCGCAATATGGGGTTGGAGCCGGAGAAATATATCGGCTTTGCCTTCGGCATGGGGCCGGACCGGCTCACCATGCTGCGTTATGGCGTGAATGATCTGCGCTTGTTTTTTGACGGCGATATTCGCTTTCTGTCGCAATTCCAATGATTAAGTACACCCCTGAGCCGCGCCTAGGGGCGCGTCACCCCCTTAAGGGGGCAACACCAGCGGCCCGGCAAAGCCGGTTCCGCGGTGTTCCGCGCATGGGAACCCAAGCGTCTTACTGAATAGCTGAGTACCTGTTATGCAATTCCCCGAATCCTGGTTGCGCGAATTCTGCAACCCGCCACTGTCCACTGAACAACTCGCCGAGACGCTCACCATGGCCGGTCTTGAAGTGGAAGAACTCAAGCCGGTCGCCCCGCCGTTTAGCAACATCGTGGTCGGTGAAATCAAGGAGGCGGTGCAGCACCCCAATGCCGATCGCCTGCGCGTGTGCAAGGTCGATGTGGGCCAGGCCGAGTGGCTCGATATTGTGTGTGGCGCACCCAACGCCCGGGTCGGCATCAAGGTGCCCTGTGCCTTGGTGGGCGCCGAGTTGCCTCCCGGCGCAGACGGGGAACCTTTTGTGATCAAGATCGGCAAGCTGCGCGGGGTCGAGAGCCAAGGCATGCTGTGCTCGGCGCGCGAGCTCAAGCTGTCGGATGACCACGGCGGCCTGCTGGAACTCGACAGCGATGCGCCGCTGGGCCAAAACATTCGCGAGTGTTTGAACCTGGACGATACCCTGTTCACCCTCAAGCTCACGCCCAATCTGGCGCATTGCCTGAGCGTGTATGGCGTGGCGCGTGAAGTGGCGGCCTTGACCGGCGCCCCTTTGAAGGCCCCCAGCTTCCCCGCCGTCAAGGTCGGCAGCGCAGACCGGCTGCTGGTCAAGGTCAGCGCGCCTGATCTGTGCGGACGTTTCTCCGGCCGCATTGTGCGCCACCTCAACACGCGGGCCAGTACGCCGCAGTGGATGGTGGACCGGCTGGCGCGCTGCGGCCAGCGCAGCGTCACGGCGCTGGTGGACATTTCCAACTATGTCATGTTCGAGTTGGGGCGCCCCTCGCATATTTTTGATCTGGACAAAATCGAGGGCGGCCTGGAGGTGCGCTGGGGCCAGCCGGGTGAACAACTCAAACTGCTCAATGGCAACACCGTCACGGTGGACGACAAGGTGGGCGTGATTGCTGACGACCGCCAGGTTGAGTCACTCGCGGGCATCATGGGCGGTGACGCCACGGCGGTGTCTGACGACACGCAGCACGTCTATGTGGAAGCCGCCTTCTGGTGGCCCAAAGCGATCGCCGGGCGTTCACGCCGTTTCAACTTCTCGACCGATGCCGGCCACCGGTTCGAGCGCGGGGCCGACCCGAGCCAGACCGTGGAACACATCGAGCGCATCAGCCAGTTGATCATCGACATCTGTGGCACGGCCAACACCGCCTGCGGCCCCATTGATGACCTGCAAGTGAACATGCCGGTTGCCGCGCCGGTCAGCCTGCGCGTGGCGCGTGCCGTGAAGGTGATCGGCATGCCACTTACGCAGGCGCAATGCGTTGATGCGCTGACGCGCCTCGGGCTGGCGCTGACACAGAGTGAGGGCATCGTCACCGTGGTGCCACCCTCGTACCGCTTTGATCTGCAGATCGAAGAAGACCTGATTGAAGAAGTGGCCCGCATGGTGGGCTACAACAATCTGCCGCATACGCCGCCGCAGGCACCGATCACCGCCAAAATTTGCGTGGAGGCGCAACGCAGCACGTTCGCCGTGCGCCGCACCATCGCCGCGCTGGGTTACCAAGAGACCATCAACTTCAGTTTTGTTGAAGCGCGTTGGGAGCATGAGCTCAGCGGCAATCCCAGCCCGATCAAATTGCTAAACCCCATAGCCAGCCAGATGAGCGTGATGCGCTCGTCCCTGCTGGGCTCCTTGCTGCAGGTGTTGAAGTTCAACCTGGACCGCAAGGCCCAGCGCGTGCGCGTATTCGAGCTCGGTCGCGTGTTCTTGCGCGATGCCGACGTCAAAAACACCGACACCACGGTTGACGGCTTTGATCAGCCCATGCGCGTGGCGGGCATGGTGTGCGGCAGTGCCGACGCGCTGCAATGGGGGCGCCAAGAGCAGGGCGCTGATTTCTTTGATGTCAAAGGCGATGTCGAGGCATTGCTGGCGCCGTGCAAGCCCACGTTTGAACCGGCCGAACACCCGGCCATGCATCCGGGGCGCTGCGCCCGCGTCTTGCACAAGGGTATGGCAATTGGTTTTGTCGGCGAGTTGCATCCGCGCTGGCGTCAGGCCTACGATCTGGCAACCGCGCCCGTCATGTTTGAGCTGGAGCTTGACGCCGTACAGCGGCGCGAGGTGCCGATTTACAAGCCCGTGGCCAAGCACCAGGCGGTAGAGCGCGACCTTGCCGTGATGGTGATGGAGTCGGTCAGCCATGACGCCTTGATGGCCGCGGTCTGGGCCGCGCCCACGGCTGGGCTGCTGCGTGATGCGACTTTGTTTGACATCTATCGCCCCAAGCCAGCCCAGGACCCGGCTGCTGGGGTGGTGTCGAGTCACGAGAAAAGTATGGCGCTGCGCCTGACGCTTAACAGCGACGACGCCACCCTGACCGAAGCGCAAATCGACACGGCGGTGCAGGCGGTGCTGTGTTCCCTGGCCGACCAACTGGGTGCCCGTCAGCGCGCCTGAAGCGTTACCATCTGCCCCAACAAGAAACGAGGACGCAATGGACATCTCGGTTGAAAGCCTGGAAACCCCAGCGCTGACCAAAGCGCAGTTGGCTGAACTGCTGTTTGAGCAAATCGGCCTGAACAAACGCGAATCCAAGGATATGATTGATGCGTTTTTTAACCTGGTCTCTGACAGCCTGGTTGAAGGGGATGACGTCAAAATATCGGGTTTTGGCAACTTTCAGATCCGTACCAAGGCGCCGCGCCCGGGGCGCAACCCGCGCACCGGTGAGGCGATCCCGATTCAGTCACGCCGGGTGGTGACCTTTCATGCCAGCCACAAGCTGAAAGAACAGATTCAGGATGAAGGCCGCACCCCCGTGCTGTTGTAGTTTCGGTTTTTATTTGCTGTTCTGAACTCAGTTGCTGCTTTACAGGGTGTGGTGACTTAGAGTAATCTCGAAACTTTCCTTCCTACAGCATTGATTTCAATGGAGAAAGCCCTCCCGCCCATACCTGCCAAACGCTATTTCACCATTGGTGAGGTCGGCGATTTGTGTGGCGTCAAACCTCACGTGCTACGGTATTGGGAGCAGGAATTCACGCAGTTGCGCCCCATGAAGCGGCGCGGCAATCGCCGCTACTACCAGCACCACGAGGTGTTGATGATCCGTCGCATTCGCGACCTGCTCTACGACCAGGGCTTCACCATCAGCGGAGCGCGCAACAAAATGCAGGAAATCCTGCAGACCGAGCGCGACAAAAAACGCAATGGCGAGCTTCTTCTGGAGGGCGTCGAAGTCATCGAAATCAGCGATTCGGAACTGGATGACGTTGAAGACAGTCAACCCGACACGTCATCCGACAGCGTGTCAGACCGCTTGCTGTTGGTGCGCCGCGAACTGTTTGAAATTCGTGACCTCCTCTCGCTTGCGCACTGAAATCTTAGGATTCAAACGGTTATAATTCAGCGCTAGATCGGTGTGTGGCGCAGCCTGGTAGCGCACTTGCATGGGGTGCAAGGGGTCGAAGGTTCGAATCCTTTCACACCGACCATAAAACAGAACAAAGGCCTCTAAGAGCAGACACTTAGAGGCCTTTTTATTGGTGGATCAACAAGTTTGATGACTGCTCGCGAGAGATTGATAAATATCGCTAAACGACTCAACTTGCGAGAACAGGTATTGCTGGCATCTCGCGTTATGATGATCGGGCAGCGCACCTGAGCCCTTGGCTAAACTGAAGACCTCCGGGCATCGAGTTGTCAACCCATTGAAAGTTTGGAGAAAATGATGTCGGTGCCAGAGGACACCTCCCCCAACGTGAACCAAGCTCTGCGCAACTGGTTGCCGTTGGGCGTTGTACTGGTGTTGCTGCTGGACTTGGCCGCGTTCACCTGGAACATGGGCGTGCTGGCCGAGCCAACCGTGGCGGCGGGGCTGGCAGTCTGTGCACTGGTGCTGCTCGGTATTCCCCTGGTGTTGACTTTCCAACTGCAGCGCGCGCGCGTCCAGCGAGAGGCGTTGAAAAAAGAGAATGCCGACCTTCGCGCCAGAGAACATTCGCTGCAGGTGCAGGCTCACTATGATGGCCTGACGGGTTTGGCCAACCGAAGACTGGTGGCCGACCGATTTCAACTTGCGGTGGAGCGTGCCAAACGCAGTCGCAAGTCCTTTGCGCTCCTGACGATTGATTTGCACCATTTCAAGGCCATTAACGATCAATACGGTCATGCTGCCGGAGACGCCGTGCTAATCGCCATCGCCAAACGTCTGGTCGGTGCGCTAAGAGCGTCCGATACGGTAGTCCGGCTGAGCGGGGACCAGTTCGTATTGATTGTTGAAACGGTTGAGAGCCAACCGGAGCTTGCCCATATCCGTGAGAAGTTATTTGATGCACTGTCCGACATGATCACCCTGGACTCCGGTGTCCAAGTCAACGCGAGTGCCAACATGGGGCTGGCCTTGTACCCGGATGACGGGGTCGATTTGGATGATTTGCTGCGCGTTGCCGATCAATCGATGGGCGGGCGCAAGACATCAAAGGCGACCCGCTCCAGCAGCAAGAAGCTCAATTCGAGCGATGCTTCGTTGACACCTTGACCGCCGCTGCCTCACTGCGCGCCCTGGCGCGGCCAGATGGCGTCACCGCTTGACAGACGCAAGACCGGTTTTCCGACAACCGGCTTGTCTTTGATGCTCGCTTTCTGACGCGAACTGGCTGAGCCAGCGGTATCAATCTCGGACCGGCCAGACTGGCTCCGATTCGATAGATGCAACCGGACTTCCTTGAGCGCATCGGATTGCAATATGGCGATCAGTTGCGCCAGCTCCGGAATGTTGAGAATCTGGTCCGCTTTGAGTCGGTTCATGTTGCTATTGATGAATGCATCGGGATTGTTGCGAAGAATGCCGACCATCATCTGCTGCAGCGAGACGCTTTGCGGTTTAAGTTTGAAGGCAATCTTGGACAGTGTCTCGCCCCGTTTGATCGGTCCATATTCGACGCTGGCAGTCGGTGTTGCCGGTGGCGGCAGAACCACGGAAACGGTAGCGGCCACTGCCACGGGTGGCTGCGCCGACGCCACCGCATGCGTTTGCGCCACCGTTGCCGCCGCGGACACGAGCGCCTGGGCCGGCGCATAGTCGCTTGGATCGATGAGTGCGCTGTATTCGCGCACCAGGCGTCCGGACGCCCATTTCAATTCGATCAACAGATCGACAAACGGGTCGTTGACCGTGCGCTCGGAGCTAAGTTTGATATAGGTCTGGCCGTCGGGCCGCTTTTCAAGCCGCAAGCGCAACCCCGCGACCACGGCGTTGTACTGCAGGTCGGAGCGCCGGTAGGCCTCCATTGATGCCAACTGCGCCGACAGCGTCGAGAGTTCTTCTTGCTGCACCGAAACCAGGTCGATTTCCGCATTGAGCGGCTGACCCAGCAAGGACAGCACAGTGAGCTTTCCCAGGCCGACGGCGCTTGCGATCGATGGCACCAGCAGCACCAACGATGCCAGCAGCCAGCGCTTGTAAACAAGTTTATTCACGTCGTCACCCTTCTCATTCCCGGTTGAGGAAGATTCAGAATAACACCAAACACGTCATCATCAAAAGAGGATCTCTCGCCACAATGGCCAGTTTGGTCGTCGGTCGATTCCATGCCCTCGCCGCCGTGGAGCGATTCGTTACAATTCACGCGCTCAACGTTAGGGTGGCCATCGCAATGACTCTTCAGACCAAACTCAGCGCATTTTTCAGTGTCCTCGTGATCTGCCTGGTGGCCGCTGTGATGGCCATCGGCCTGTATTCCTTCCGCGCGTATTCGATCAAGACCGCCACCGAGCACATCAGCTCGGCCGCTGAGATTGTCCGCGTCAGTCTGACCGAGGCCATGATCAACGGCGTCATTGACAAGCGGGAGGGTTTGCTGCAGCGGCTGATCGAGGTGCCGGGGCTCAAATCGGTGCGTGTGGTGCGCGGCCCGCAGCTTGAACACCAGTTCGGCAAGGGATTGGCGCACGAGCAGGCGGCCGACGCGCTGGAGCGCCAGGTGCTGGCCGATGGCAAGCCCGCTTTCGAACTGCTCGAAGACGATGCCGACACTACTTTCCGCGGCACCATTCCCTTCGTCGCCACCACGCGCGGCAGTCCGAACTGCCTGCAGTGCCACCAAGTCGTCGACGGCGCGGTGCTGGGCGCCGTGACGATCACCATGTCGATCCAGCACCTCAAGCGCAACGCGCTGATCACGCTGTCGATGATCATTGGTGCCGTCGGATTGTTTTCGCTGGTGACGCTGCTGGTGATGCGGCGCCTGACGCGCCCGATCGTGTCCACCGCCCGCGAGGTCGAGCGCGCCGTGCGCCTGGCCATTGACGGCGACTTTTCATCGCGCGTTGAAGTCAGAACCAGCGACGAGATCGGCAAGATCGGCGCCGACCTGAATCGCCTGCTGAACTACCTCAACGACGGCCTGACCCGCATCGGCGACCTGGTTGCGCAACTGACCAACCACAATCGCAACAGTGGGGGCAATCTGCTGGACAGCACCATCGAGATGGTCGAGACCCTCACCGGGGCCGCCCACTTCAAGCAGGCGATCGAGGAGGACGAGACCAAGGCGGAGATCTACGCGCGGCTGTCGAAGTCGATCGAAAACACCTTCGACATCCGCCACTATTCGATCTACGAAGTGCTGCCCACGCGCAACCAGATGTTGCCGATGATGGTCGACGGCGAGCCGCGGGTCGCCTGCCGCTGGTGCGATCCGCAGATTCTGGTGCGCAACGAAACCTGCCGGGCCCGGCGCACCGGCCACATCGTGGACGGCGTTGCCACGCCCGGCATCTGCTTTGCCTTCGCGCCGCCGGCCGACACGCAAGGCTACCGCCATATCTGCTTCCCCGTCATGCAGTCGGGCGCGGTCGGCAACGTGCTGCAGGTGGTGGTGCCGCCCGAGCAACAGGAGCGCGTGGCGGCGCGGGTGCCGCACATCGGCGTTTACCTGCGCGAGGCGGCGCCGGTGCTCGAAGCCAAGCGCCTGATGGAAACGCTGCGCGAGTCGACCATGCGCGACCCCATGACCGGCCTGCACAACCGCCGCTTTCTGGAGGAATCGGTCGATACATTGATCGGCCAGGCGCAGCGCCGCAAGTGCTCGATGGCCTTCATGATGCTCGACCTCGACTATTTCAAGATGGTCAATGACACCTATGGCCACGATGCCGGCGACGCGGTGCTCAAAGCGCTGGCCAAACTGCTCAAGCAGTCGGTGCGGGCCTCCGATATCGTCATTCGCTACGGCGGCGAGGAATTCCTGATCCTGCTGCAGGAAACCAATGCGGCTGACGCCGACGCGGTGGCCGAGAAGATTCGCACCGCCGTGGCCGACCTCAAGGTCCAGACCTCGGGCGGGATTCTGCAGAAGACGATCTCGATCGGCATTTCAAGCTTCCCCGACGATAGCGACACGTTCTGGCAGGCGCTCAAGTTCGCCGATGTCGCGCTCTACCACGCCAAGGAAACCGGGCGCAACCGCGTGGTTCGTTTCACCAAGGCGCTCTGGGAAGACAACAAGAAGGACTATTGAACCGCTATGATCTTGTCGAGTGAGTTTGAAGAGCATCGACATGAAACTTGCGTTTACAACGGTTTTGCTGCTGCTGATGGGCTTGGTCAGCCCCGCTCTGGCCCAGACTGCCGGGCCTGATCAGGCCGAGCAAAAGCGCAAACTGATCGAACAGAAGATTCGGCTGATCGACATGCTGGTCAATTCGCCGGCGGCCAAGAAGGCCGTCGCTGGCCTCGATGCCGACTCCGCCTTGTTGCTTGAAAAGGGTCAGCAATCGTTCAAAGCCGCCAAGCAGGCGTTTGCCGATGATCGATTCGATGACGCCACTAAGCTGCTCGACGATGCGCTCAAGTCGGCGTCCTCTGCCTCCAGAAAGCTATCTGCGGATGGTAGCGGACTGTCCGAGAGTGCCCAGCGCAAGAGCCTCGCCGATATGGCGGAACAGGTGGCAACCTATCGCGCCTCGGTCGTCGATTTGACGCGCGACGGCAACAGCGCGGCCCAGGCGCGCCAACTCCTGACGCAGATCGATGCGCTGTCGTCCGAATCGAAACAACTGGCTGATAGCGGTCGTCTGGGCGATGCCAATAAGAAGCTGGCTGCAGCTTACAAGCTGACGGTGGAGGAAATCACCAAACTGCGTGCCGGCCACGAAGTGGTGATGTCGCTCAAGTTCGAGACGCCGGCCGATGAATATGCCTATGAGCAGAAGCGCTTTGGCAGCACCCTGACCATGGTCGACATGATGATCGCAGAAGGGCGGGCCGAAGGTCAGAAACGCAAGCTGGTGGACGGCTTCGTCACGGAGGGCCACAAGCTCAAGGATTTGGCCGCAACCGAGGCTAGTTCCCAGCGAAACAAGGAGGCGGTGGCGTTGATGGAAAATGCAAGCCGCCAGCTCAATCGGGCGCTGCAACTGATGGGTATCCCCGTTTTTTAAGAGGCAAAAGGCAATCATGCGCAGACTTCTTGCTTTCACACTGGCCGCGCTCATGGCCTCGTTCGCAGCAGTTGCGCCGGCGCAAACCGAACCTGCGCCATCCGCCGTCAATCTGGCCGGCGAGCAGCGCATGTTGACGCAGCGCATGGTCAAGTTGTACTGCCAGATCGGGCTCAATGTCATGCCCGCGTCCGCCTGGAGTCAATTGACTTTGGCAAGCACGCGGTTCGAGGACAACCTGGCGGCACTCAAGTCGGTGGTGGCGAGCTCGGCCCAAGCAACGCGGGCCTACCAGCGTCTGGCCGGCGAGTGGCCAGGTATGAAGCAGGCGGCCTCAGCTCCAGTGTCGCGCGACGCGGCAGAAGCGCTCGCGCGCCAGGCGCAAGCCACACTGGCGGCGGCCGAGTCCTTGACGCAGGTGCTTGAAGACGAGAGCAAGTCAGCCGCCAGCCAGTGGGTCAATCTGGCCGGCCGCCAGCGCATGTTGTCACAGCGGATTGCCGCCAACTACCTGCTGCGCAGTTGGGGCGTCGAGTCTTCCGCAGTCAGGGAGCAACTTGCGTCTTCGGTCAACGAATTTTCCGCTGGCTTGGCCAAACTTCGGGCACGCCGGGACAACAACGACGAGATTCGACACGAGCTCGAAGAGGTGGCTCAACAATGGGAGTGGCTGCAAGCCGCGCTGTCGGTCGAAGGCGCAGGCGCTTACCGGCTGATCGTGGCCGAGTCGGCTGATGCGATCCTGGAGGCCACCGAGCGGGTTACCCGCCTTTACGAACAGCCCAGCCGCCGCTGAGGCGGTTGCAAAACGCAGTTGCAGAGAAGACTAACCCGTACTCAAATCAGGTCGAAAATTGGAGACAAGCAGATGATGATTTCCCGCCGCAGTTTACTCAAGTCCGCATCGGCCGCAGCCGGCCTTGCCAGCTTTCCGGCGGGCGTGACTTGGGCCGCGCCGCCGCGCCCGCGCTTTGATCTGAGTGCCGGCTTCGTCGAGCAGGAGCTCAAGGCCGGCTCGCCGAAGGTTCGCTGCTGGGGTTTCAACGGCAGTGTTCCGGGACCGGTGCTGCGTTACCGCAAGGGTGAGCAGGTCCGCATTCTGGTCAGCAATGGGCTCAGCGTCGACACTGCCGTGCATTGGCACGGCTTGCGCGTTCCCAACGCCATGGACGGCGTTCCGATGGTCACGCAGGACCCGATCAAGCCCGGTGGGCAGATGCTTTATGAGTACCCCTTGCGCGATTCCGGCACGTTTTGGTATCACCCGCACCAGTCGAGTTTTGAGCAGGTTCCGCGCGGCCTGTATGGTGCCTACATCGTCGAAGAGAGCAAGCCGATCGAGGTCGACCGCGATCTGGTGTGGGTCTTGTCCGACATCAAGCTCGGCGCCGATGGCCAGCAGGTGGAGGACTATGGGCGCATTCTGGATCTGGCTAACGAGGGCCGGATCGGCAATCAGGTGCTCATCAATGGCACGGCCGCAGGCGCCGCTCAGACGCTCAACGTGCGCAGAGGCGAGCGCATCCGCCTGCGTCTCATCAATGCGGCATCGGCCCGGATTTTCAGATTGACGCTGGCCGGGCATGCCATGAGCGCGATCGCCTTCGACGGCCAGGCGGTCCAGCCCCACGCGGTCAAGCAAGTCAATCTCGGACCCGGCATGCGTATCGATCTGGTGATCGATTGCCTGCAGGCAGGCGGCGCTGTTTATTCGATGACGGATGTCGGCCACCGGGGTGCCGGCGAGATCGCACGGCTGGTGTACGACGGCAGCAAGTCCTTGCGCGACCAGCCGATGGCCGCTCCGATCCGTCTGGCGCCGAACAAGATCGCCGAGCCCGATCTGAAACGGGCGCAAGATCATTACATCGTGTTCCAGGGCGGCATGCGCGGGGCGCCGGTCATCGGCACGGTCGACGGGCAGCCGACCAAAACCCACGAGATGATGGAAAAACACGGACTGGCGTGGACCATGAACTACACCGCGCAGCACGAACATGCCTTGATGCACGAGCCCCTGTTTTACTTCAAGCAGGGCCAGCACATCACCTTGCACATGATCAATGAGACTGACTTTTGGCACCCCATGCATCTGCACGGCCACTTTTTCCGCGTGGTCGCGGTCAATGGTCAGCCAACGCGTTTTCAGGAGTGGCGCGACACGGTGCTGATGGGTCCGCGCGAGAGTGTCGACATTGCTTTTGTTGCGGACAATCCGGGTGAATGGATGTTCCACTGCCACGTGCTAGATCATGCGGCGGGCGGCATGATGGGGACGATTGCAGTCGAATGAAGCAACACCAGCCAAGATGGGCCTAGCGCTTGGGCAGCGCGGCGTCCTGGGCCACGCTGTGGCAGCGATTACAGGCATAAAAGGTGATGAAGGCGACCCGGTCGTGGCACATGCCGCAATAGCTGCCCCGAAAAATTGCGCTCATCGAAACCGGATTGACGCCGTTCTTGGGCAGAAATGGCGCCGGGTGACAGTTGCTGCAATCGAGCCACAGCGTATGAGACTGGTGCGGAAACAGAACGTACGGCATTTCCTTGGTGTTTTTCATGACCACGTCGAGGTCGAGCACGTTCATTTTTCCTGTTCCCAAAAGGTCGGCGCGGGGCGCAATGGCGCCCGAGCGCAGCGCCGCCATCCAGTCCGGAAAACCAAGCGCATCGCGCTTCATGTCGCGGGTTGCCTCATCCATGCGCTGCAGCCGAAAATATGCGGGGTTTGACGCGTCATAAATCGGGTTGAGTTCCAGCGCGCGGCGGGCCGGGTGCACCTCATCAGCCGGCGCGGCTGGGCGCGGGGGGCTGGGTGCAACTGGCGCAAGAGTGGGCGCCGGCATCAGCACTGCCAGGCGCATCGGCTCGCCCGCAAGCGCCACGCCCAAGCCGGCGCAGAGCACCAGCAACAGGGCCAAGCGCGTGCCTTCACGCACTGGTCAGACCCTTGTAGAGCATGTAGGCCGCCAACAGGTACAAAATGCTGGCGAACGCGCGCTTGAGTGGCTTGACCGCAAGCCGGTGCGCGGCGCGGGCACCCAGCGGTGCCGTGAGCACGCTGCAGGCCGCAATCACCCCCAGCGCGGGCAGCCAAACGTAGCCGAACGAATGGGGGGGCAGGTTGGCCACAACTTGCCCGCTGATGATGTAGCCCGCCACAT